>DASWBQ010000343.1:0-12546 GCA_036390535.1 Gemmatimonadales bacterium
CCACTGACGCTCTGGCGCTGAGGGCCAGTCTGGGGCGGCACGCATCCAAGTGCGCGGTGCGCGTAATCCTCACCAGCGGAAACCGCAGGGCAGGTGGATGCGTACGGATGTGGCCTCCCGCTCGAAAGGCATCCCTGTGGAAGTCCATGCCGCGCAGCGCGAACTCCGCCTGGTCTATCGCGGCGGTGCCATCGGGCAACTGGTCTCGGGCCTGATCTGGCTCGGTTCCGCCGCCCTGGGCACCTGGGGCACGTCGCGCCAGGCGATCCTGTTCCTGGTGATCGGCGGGATGTTCATCTTCCCACTCACTACCCTCGGGCTCCTCCTTCTGGGCGGACCCACCCGGGTCTCAGCCGGCAACCCGCTTCACGGACTGGGCGCCCAAGTGGCGTTAGTGCTGCCGCTCACGCTGCCCGTGGTCGGGGCGGCGGCCATGCACCGGCTCGACTGGTTCTACCCGGCCTTCATGGTGGCGCTTGGCGCGCACTACCTCCCCTTCGTGTTCCTCTACGGCATGCGGCTCTTCGGATTGCTCGCCGTCGGGCTGGTCGCGCTCGGCCTCGCGATGTCGCAACAAAGCGCCGGCGGCTGGGCTGACCCGGCCTGGATCACGGGGGCGGTACTGCTGCTGTTCTCGGCGGCAGGGTGGATGGCGACACGCCACGAACGCTGACCCTCATCCCCACCGCTGTGGCGGGGTACATTCGTGGCTCCTGTCACTCCTCTGGTATGCCAATGACACTCCGTGCCGTGTTCGCCGGCCTGGCGGTTGCCGCCTGCGTCCCGCAGTCGTCCCCGCCCCCTGCCGCCGATCCTGCCGTCGTAGCGGCGGAAATAGCTGCCCAGTTCGACACCCTGAGCGTGGCGGTCATCCGGCACGACTGGGACCAGGTGGAGGCGACCTTCGCTGATGGGGACGATGTCACCCTGGCCATGGACGGAGTGCTGACCGTCGGCCGCAGTGCCATCATGGCCGGGTTCCGGGCGGACAGCAGCATCCTTGCCTATCTGGAATACCGCTGGGAGGATCCTCGCATCCGGCTTCTCGGGGCGAACGCGGCCGTGCACAGCACGGGATTCCGGGAGCGCCTGGCGATGCGGTCCGGTGACACGGTGGCGATTCAAGGGACCTGGACCAACGCATTCCAACGCATCGACGGCCGTTGGCGCATCGTCCACATGGCGGCGTCGCACCGGCCAGCCAGTCCGTGACCGGTCGGTGCACCGTCCTGATGAGCCGGCTTCCCAATCCATGACCGTGCCGACGGTGATCCGCACGGAGCGCCTGCTGCTGCGCCCGTTTCTCGCCGAGGACGCGCCCGCGCTGCTGCCCGTGCTCGAGGCCAACCAGGCGCACCTCTCCCCCTGGATCCCGGAGCACGTCTGGCGGCCGGTGCCGCTGCCGGACCTGGCCTCCCGTCTCGAAGGCAACGCGGTGGCCTTCGCGGCTGACCAGGAGTGGCGCTATGCGATCCTGTCACCAGACGGTACGACGATGATCGGTGAAGTGGACCTCTTTCCCCGCGCGGCGAGCGGCCGGGTACCGTACCCCGAGGCAGATCGTGCCGAGATCGGCTACTGGCTGCGTGCGGATATGGCAGGGCGCGGGCTGGCCACGGAGGCGGCGCAGGCGATGCTCGATGTCGCCCGGTCCCTCCCGCGCATCACGCAGGTCGTCATCCGCTGTGACGAACGGAACGCCCCCAGCGGTGCAGTCCCGCGGCGGCTCGGGTTCGCCATGACGGACACCGAGGTGGACGGGCCGGACCTGCTGCAGGTGTGGACGCGGGAGCTGCGGAACGGCTGAGGGCCTGGTGCAGGGAGGGGGAAGGGAAGAAGAAGCAGAGGCCGGGGCGCGAGGCCCCGGCCTGTTCGCTTCCGCCCGATCAGGCCAGGTCGAACCGGTCCAGGTGCATCATCTTGACCCAGGCCTTCACGAAGTCGCCCACGAACTTCTCCTTGGCGTCCTTCGCGGCGTAGACCTCCGCCAGCGCCCTGAGTTCGGAGTTCGACCCGAACACCAGGTCCACCCGGCTCGCGGTCCACTTCACCTGGCCCGTCCCGCGGGCCCGCCCCTCGAAGCTGTCGGCCGTCTTCGACACCGGATGCCATTCCGTGTCCATGTCGAGCAGGTTCACGAAGAAGTCGTTGCCGAGCGTCCCCGGCCGCTGGGTGAACACTCCCAGCTTCGACCCGCCGCTGTTCGCGCCCAGCACCCGGAGCCCGCCCACCAGCACCGTCATTTCCGGCGCGCTCAGGGTCAGCAGCCGCGCCCGCTCCAGTAGCAGGTGCTCGGCCGGGAGTTCCTGGCCCTTCGCGAAGTAGTTCCGGAACCCGTCGAAGGTCGGCTCGAGCACTGCGAACGACTCCACGTCGGTCTGCTCCTGCGACGCGTCGGTGCGTCCCGGCGTGAAGGGGACAGTAACCTCGAGGCCCGCGGCCTTGGCGGCCTGTTCCACGGCCGCGCAGCCACCCAGCACGATCAGGTCGGCCAGCGAGACCTGCTTCTTCCCGCCCTTCGCGTTGAACCCCTGCTTGATTCCCTCCAGGGTCTTGAGCACCTTGGCCAGCTCGGCCGGGTCGTTCACCGCCCAGTCCTTCTGCGGCGCCAGGCGGATCCGAGCCCCATTGGCGCCGCCCCGCTTGTCGGTGCCCCGGAAGGTCGCCGCGGACGCCCAGGCGGTCGCCACCAACTGCGAGACCGTCAGCCCCGAGGCGAGGACCTTCGCCTTGAGGTCGGCAATGTCCGCGGCGTTCACCAGCTCATGCGCCACCGGCGGAACGGGGTCCTGCCAGATCTGCGGCTCGGCCGGCACCAGCTTGCCGAGGTACCGCACCAGCGGCCCCATGTCGCGGTGGGTCAGCTTGAACCACGCCTTGGCGAAGGCGTCCCCGAGCTCCTCCGGGTGCTCGAGGAAGTACCGGGAGATTGGCTCGTAGATCGGGTCCATCCGGAGGGCCAGGTCGGTGGTGAGCATGACCGGCGCGTGCCGCTTCGAAGGGTCGTGCGCATCCTGCACCGCGTTCGCTGCGGCCGGGTCGGTGGGGATCCACTGCCACGCACCGGCCGGGCTCTTCACCAGGTTCCAGTCGTAGCGGAACAGCGTCTCGAAGAAGCTGTTGTCCCAGGTGATCGGCGTCGGGGTCCAGGCGCCCTCCAGCCCGCTGGTGATGGTGTCGCCGCCCTTGCCGCTGCCGTGGGCGTTCTGCCAGCCCAGGCCCTGCGCCTCGAGTGGAGCCGACTCGGGGTCGGCGCCGAGGTTGGTCGCCGGCGCCGCACCGTGGGACTTGCCGAAGGTGTGGCCGCCGGCGATGAGCGCCACCGTTTCCTCGTCGTTCATTGCCATGCGGCGGAAGGTCTCGCGAATGTCCCGCGCGGCGGCGATCGGGTCCGGGTTGCCGTTCGGGCCCTCCGGGTTCACGTAGATCAGGCCCATCTGCACCGCGGCCAACGGGTTCTCGAGTTCCCGGTCGCCGCTGTACCGCTCGTCACCGAGCCACGTCTTCTCGGCGCCCCAGTAGACGTCCTGCTCCGGCTCCCAGACGTCCTTTCGGCCGCCGCCGAACCCGAAGGTCTTGAACCCCATCGACTCCAGGGCGCAGTTGCCGGCGAAGACCAGCAGGTCGGCCCAGGAGAGCTTCCTGCCGTACTTCTGCTTGATCGGCCAGAGCAGCCGGCGCGCCTTGTCGAGGTTCACGTTGTCCGGCCAGCTGTTGAGCGGCGCGAACCGCTGCATCCCGCTTCCGGCCCCGCCGCGGCCGTCGTGGATGCGGTAGGTGCCGGCGGCGTGCCAGGCCAATCGGATGAACAGCGGCCCGTAGTGGCCCCAGTCGGCCGGCCACCAGTCCTGCGAGGTGGTCATCAGCCTCTCGATGTCCTGCTTGACCGCGTCGAGGTCGAGGGTCTTGAACTCGGCGGCGTAGTCGAAGTCCTCGCCCATCGGGTCGCCCGCAGGCGGGTTGGGGTGGAGTTTGCGCACGTTCAGCTGGTGGGGCCACCAGTCGCGGTTCGAGGTGCCCTGGGTCGCCTTGCCCGAGAAGGGGCACTTCTGCTCGTTGTCCATATCGACGTCAACCTCTGGTGTAGTGGAATTGCGGTCCAGTCGGCCGGCACTCTAGCCGTCCTGCCATCGGTGTTCAATTAGAATCTGGCAGTGTTAAGGACGCGCTATTGCAGTCCTGAATGGTTCTTCACGATCCCATACTCGCCCCCGTCGGCGCTCACCCGCGCCGGCCAGCGATGCTTTCCGGAGAGGAGGCCACATGCCGTTTCACCGACTGCTGGTCCCGCTGTTTCTCCCTCTGAGTCTGGCCCTCCTCCCCAGCACGGCTCAGGCCCAGTCGGATAACCATGCGGCCGATGAAGTCCGCGCGGCACGTCTGGCGCAGAACCGTGTGCTCGCGATTCCCCTGCTCGACAGTGCCGCGACCTACTGGACCGACGACGTGGTGGTGGTCGTGAGCCGCGGCACGGTCTTGCGCGGCAAGGACCAGTACCGGCGGGCGTTTGCGGGAGACTCGGTGATGGTCTACGTACGGAGTCCCGCCACGATCGACGTCGCCTCCGCCTGGCCGCTCGCCTGGGAGGAGGGCCACTGGAGCGGTCACCTCGGCGCCGGCGGCCCGGCGGTGATCGGAGGACGGTATGCGGCCCAATGGCACCGGATCAGCGGCCGCTGGCTGATTCGTTCCGAGGTCTTCGTGGCCCTCACCTGCAGCGGCGATCCCTGCGGTTGGCCGATCCAGTCCCCCTAGCACGCCCCCTGGGTTCCGGCTTGCGCCCTCGCCCGATCGGGGGATACCGTCTGGGACTGGAAGCCCGGATGGCCAACTCCTGGCGTCCCGCGAGTCCCAGCCCGCTCCCACCCCGGCAGGCGTCCCGTGACCTCACCCGCACCCGCCGTCCTGCGCGTGGCAAACCACCATACCGGCGAGATCCTCGAGCTGCGGCGCCGTCACGAGGGTGGGGCATCAGTGCTGGATCTCCGTGGCTCCCTTCCCCCGGGCGAGCAGGGCCCGCCGCTCCACGTCCATCGCTTCGAGGATGAGGAAGGGACCGTCCTGCGGGGCACCCTCGCCGCGATCATCGGGGATCGCCAGGTCCTCGCCAGCCCCGGCGAATCCGTTGACCTCCCGCGCGGGGTTCCCCACCGCTGGTGGAACCCGGGCGACGATCTGCTCGAGTTCCAGGGGGTGGTCAGACCGGTCGTGGATTTCGACCGCTACCTGCAAGCGGTCACCGAGGTGCTTAACGCGGGGCCCCGGGGTCGCCCGCCACTCTTCTACCTGGCCCACGCGGTCCTTCGCCATCGACGGACGCAGACGGTCCTGCTGATGAGCCGTCCGCTCCAGGCCGCCGTCTTGTGGGGCGCCCTGGCGCTCGGCACCCTGCTGGGCCGGTACCGGGGCACGGACTGGCCCGGCTGCCCCGTCAGGTGTACCGGGGCTGCCGCGGCGGAGCCGCCCGGATGACCCGCCCGCCCGCCCCCCTCGAGCGCCTCGGGGTCCTCGACGTGCTCCGCGGGATCGCCCTGCTCGGGATGTACGTGGTCCACCTGCACAACTACTCGGCGACACCTGCCGGTGCGGGTGACGCCGGCGCGTTCGAACGCGTCCTCGACGAGGTCGTCTCGCTGTTCTTCGACGGCCGCTTCTACACCATGTTCGGGATGCTGTTCGGCGTCGGCTTCGCCGTCCAACTCGCGCGCGCCGACGCGCGGGGGGAGCCCTTCGTCGCGCGGTACCTCAGGCGGCTCCTCCTGCTGGCCGTGTTCGGGTTCATCGCCGAGGGGATCTTCGGCTACAACGTGCTGTTCGCGTATGCCGCCTGGGGCGCGCCGCTCCTCCTGGTGCGGCGCTGGTCCACCCGCGCCCTGGTGGTGCTGCTGGTCCTCTCCGCCGCCTCGCTGCCGATCTACAACCTCGGCCGGATCGCCTGGTACTCGGCGCAACCCGACGGCATGGCGCGGTTCCAGGCCGCGAACCAGGAGCGGAACGAACGGTTCCAGGCCGCGCGGGCGGAACTCGACGAGGCGGAGAAGTCCCCCGACTTCCGGACCGTGGCGGCAGCACGGGTCCGCTTCATGCCGAAGTTCCAGAGGCAGTGGAACCTCCTCCCCTGGGGTGCCTTCACGCTCTTCCTGCTCGGGATGATCGGGTTCCGCCTCGGCCTGTTCGACCGGCCCGGGGAGCACCGGCGGGCGATCATCGCACTGATGGTCTTCGGTGCGGCTTCCTGGGCGATGGCGTGGTGGGTGTTCCCGATCGGGGGTCGTCCGCCGCCGGCGCCGTCAGCCCCCGGTTTCGGGGCCGTTGTCGAGGCGGTGGGCACGATCGCCAGATCGAACGGCTTCCGGCTGATCCGCGACCAGTGGCTGGCCTTCACGTACGTGGGCGGGATCCTCCTGCTGGTGGCGGGCGACCGGGCCTGGCTCCACCGCCTGGCCCCGCTGGCCTGGGCCGGCCGGATGGCGCTGACCAACTACATGAGCCAGGTGATCCTGCTCGACGTGCTGTTCGAGGCCTGGGGCGCCGGCCTGACCGTCACCCCGGTGATGGTGCCGGCAGGCGCGTTGGCGCTGTTCGGGGCTCAATCGGTCGCGGCGCGCTGGTGGCTGGCACGCTTCCAGGCCGGTCCGCTCGAGTGGATCTGGCGCTGCTTCACCTATTGGAAGTGGCAGCCCCTGCGCCGCTCAGGTTACTATGCGCCATCTCCCTGAAGGGTTCTTCACGACTCCATGAGCTCCCCCGTCGCTTCCCTCGAGGCAGGGCTCGCCGGCCGCTACCGGATCGAGCGGGCCATCGGCAGCGGCGGCATGGCCACCGTCTACCTGGCGGACGACCTGCGGCACCATCGCAAGGTGGCGATCAAGGTCATCCGCCCCGAGCTGGTCGCCATCGTAGGCAGTGACCGCTTCCTCAAGGAGATCGAGGTCACCGCCAACCTGCAGCACCCGCACGTTCTTGGCCTGATCGATTCCGGCAACGTGGGCGGCCAGCTCTACTACGTGATGCCGTTCGTGCAGGGGGAGTCCCTGCGCGCGCGGCTGGACCGGGAGCGGCAGCTGCCAATCGCCGATGCGATCGCTATCACCGCGACGGTCGCCGGCGCGCTCGACTATGCCCACCGGAACGGGGTGATCCACCGGGACATCAAGCCCGAGAACATCCTGCTGCACGAAGGCCAGGCCCTGGTCGCCGACTTCGGCATCGCCCTGGCGCTTTCGCAGGCGACCGCCCCCCGCCTCACTGAGACGGGACTCTCCCTGGGCACGCCGCAGTACATGAGCCCGGAGCAGGCCGCGGGCGAGGGAAACGTGGACGGCCGCACCGACGTCTACTCCCTGGGCTGTACCGCGTACGAGATGCTCTGCGGCCGGGCCCCGTTCGACGGCCCGAGCGCCCAGGCGGTCCTCTCGGCGGTGCTGACCAGCGACCCCCCTCCGGTGACGCGTTGGCGTCCCGCCGTGCCGGAGCACGTGGCCGCTGCCGTGCACATTGCGCTGGAGAAACTCCCCGCCGACCGGTTCCAGTCCGCGGCCGAGTTCGCCGACGCCTTGCGCGGCCCTACCGAGCGTACCCTGGCCCGGGCCGCCGTCCGCCCCGGACAGAGCCGGCGTCGGCAGCGGGCGATGGTCGCCGGAATCGGCTTGCTGGCGCTCGCGGCTGGCCTGGCCATCGGCCGCTCCATGGTCCGGCCCACCGAACCGGTGGCGGCTGGGCCGAGGCGGTGGAGCCTGACCCTGCCTCAGGACGTCCCGCTGGCCCTGACCGGCCCGGGCCCGCTCGGGGTCTGGCAGTCGGCCGTGGCGATCTCCCCTGCTGGGGACGTGCTGGCCTACGTCTCGGTGCGAGGCGGCACCACCGTGCTGGCCCTCCGTCCCCTCGACAGCGACTCCGCCGTCGTCCTCGCAGGCACGGAGGGGGTGTACAGTCCGTTCTTTTCCCCCGATGGCCGGTGGATCGGCTTCTTTGCCGGCAACGAACTGCGCAAGGTGCTGGCCTCAGGGGGTAGCCCGGTGACGCTGGCGGCGGTCGAACGGCCGGTGGGCGCTGTGTGGACCACCGAGGACCGGATCCTGCTCTTCCAGCAGGACGGGTTCCAGATGCGGTGGGTCGCCGCCCAGGGAGGCCAGGACTCGACCATCCCCCTCCGCGCGCAGTTCGACGCACCCTCGCTCCTCCCCGGAGGACAGTGGGTGGTCGGGCACCTGGGCTCGGGCCAGCTCGCTCTCCTCTCCCCGGCCGACACCACCCTGCTCGCGATCACCCGCCGCGGCGTGGTGCCGCTCGATTCCGTGCGCATGGAGGACCTGCTCCTCGGCGTGAGCCCCAAGTACGTCTCGAGCGGGCACCTCGTCTACGCCTCCGGCGACGGCGTGCTCATGGCGCTTCCCTTCGACCCGGTCACGCGGGAAGTGCGGGGCGGCCCGGTGCCGGTGGTGGATGGAGTGCGCATCGAGGAGGGGTACGGGTCCGGGGAGTACGCCCTCTCGCCCGACGGCACCCTGGTGTTCGTGCCGGGCCGGAGTCAGCGCCAGGGCCAGATCGCGTTCATCAATCCCGACGGCACCTTCGACACCCTGCCGCTGCCCAGAGGGCAGTACACCCAGCTCCGTCTCTCGCCGAACGGCCGGTATCTGGCGGTCCAGGTGGCCAAGGCGGTGGGCGGCTGGGAGGTCCTGGTGGTGGACCTGGAGACCGGGGTGCCGCAGCGGGTCGAGGTGGAGGGGAACTACCGCGCCTATCCGGGCTCCTGGACCCCGGACAGCAAGTCCATCCTGGTCGGGCTGTTCGAGCCGGCGGCGAACGGCTTTGTCGGCGCCCGTCTCTACACCCTGGCGGACCGCTCCTGGAAGGACCTGGGGACGTTCAACGGGTCGTACATCACCATCGCCCCGAACGGCCGCGACTTCGTCTTCTCCAACTGGCGGACCGGCGACTTGGGGATTCGCGCGCTCGAAGGCGACACGACCAGCACGCCGATTCCGGCCCGCGGCTATGCGGCGAGCTTCTCGCCCGACGGTCGCTGGCTGGCGTGGGGCGGGGCCGACGGCGGCGTCGCGGTCTCTCCCGTGCCGCCGACCGGGGCCATCTATCCGGTGGCGGAGCGGGGGCAGCAGCCGCTCTGGTCACCTGATGGCCGCCGGCTGATCTACCGCGATGGGCGCCGGTTCTACCAGGTGAGCATCGAAACCGCCGGGGGCTTCCGGAACGGGAGGCCCACGCTCCTCGCCGATGGCCCGTTCATCCGCACCCTCGCCTGGAACCACACCATCGCGCCATCCGGCCGCGTGGCGGCGCTCATCGCCCTGCCGGGGGACGCGACCCGCGAGCTCGGCGTGATCACCGGGTTCGATCGGTACCTCGCCCAGCGGGCCCCCGCACAGCCGAAGAACTAGCCCGCCAACTCTGCCGAGTTGTCCCTGCCGAGCAGTACCTGCCGCCCTGCCGCCTATGCCGGAGGCACGCTCTCCGCGGTCGTCGGGTCGATGATCGTCTTCACCGAGACCACGTGATTGGCTGGGAAACCCCCGCGCCGGGCATGCTCCCGCACCACCTCCTCGTTCGGGGCGATGTAGACGCAGTAGATCTTGTTGTCGGTGACGTAGCTCTGGATCCACTGGATCTGCGGGCCCAGCTCGCTGAGCACCGCGCACGACCGCTGCGAGATGTTGCGCAGTTCCTCCGGGGACAGCTTGCCGGCGCCGGGAATCAGTCGCTCGATGACGAACTTGGGCATGGGGTGCAGTTCTCCTGTGGGTCTGGCAGGGTAGAAAGTGACTATCCCAGTTCGGCCACCAGGCGCTGGAAGCCGGGCTGGGAATGCATCGCCTCGAAGGCGCTGTCCGTCCGGGCCGCGTTGATGACGCCCCGGAACCCGGCATCGTGGGCCCGCCTGAGCAGGGTCAGGCTGCGGTCGACATCCCCGAGCAGGGCGTAGGCAGCGGCACAATTATATAGCGCCAACCCGTCGGCGGGAGCCAGTTCGAGCACCCGCTGAACCGTGGCGATGGCTTCCTCCCGGGCCCAGAACCGGGCGTAGGCCTCGCCCAGCCGACTCAGCAGGATCACGTCCTCCAGGCTCGCCTCGAGCTTCCGGGTGGTGATCTCGACGACGTTGAGTGACGCTTCCTGGGCCGCCTCCTGGTCCCCCAGCTTCTGGTGCACGGCCGCGACGCAACGCCAGGCCTCCTCGTCGTTGGGGCGGAGGTCCACCGCCTCCCGGTAGTAGCTCAGGGCCTCCTCCAGGCCCCCCCGGCCCGCGGCGGTCCGCTCCGCCAGGACGCCCAGGCGGATCCGGGCCGGGACGTGCTGGGGGTCGGTCTGCAGCACCGACAGCAGGGTCCGCCGCGCGTCGCCGAACCGGCCCTGGTGGAAATACACCATGGCGATGCCGAAGAGGGCGGCCACCGAGCGGGGATCCCGGTCCAGTGCCTCCTGGTCCATCGCGATGGCCCGGCTGAGCCAGCCGGGGTCCCCGTCATACCACTCGTACATGTAGGCGCAGGCCTCGCCCAGCGCGGCGTAGGCGCCGCTGAATCCGCCGTCGATCTCGAGGGCGCGCTCGAACATCCGGATCGCGGCCTCGGTGTTCGCCTTGCCGCGACGGTTCAGGTACTCCCGCCCCCGCATGTAGAAGTCGTAGGCCCGGACGTCGTCGGTGGGCCGCCGTGCCAGGCTCGCCTCGTCGGCCTGGGTCAGCGAGACCTTGAGCGTCTTGGCGATCTGGCTGGCGACCTCGGCCTGAAGGTCGAAGATGTCGTCCACCAGCCCGTCGAACCGGTCGGCCCAGACATGGTAGCCGTTCCGGGCGTCGATCAGCTGGGCGGTGATCCGGACCCGGCTGCCCGCCTTCCGGACGCTTCCCTCCAGCACGTAGTTGACCCGGAGCGCCTCGGCGACCTGCCGGATGTTGACCTGCTTCCCCCGGAACGGCAGCACGTCGGTGCGCGAGACGACGCTCAGCCCCGCCAGCTTGGAGAGATCGGTGAGAATGTCCTCGGTGATCCCGGCGCAGTAGTACTCGCTCTCCGGGTCGGCGCTCATGTTCTCGAAGTAGAGGACCGCGATGGAACGGTCGGGTACCTCGGTCTCGACCGGGGAGGCGGGGTGCAGAAGCGCCGTGATCACCTCGGCCGCGGAGTCGGGCCGCTGGCCGGGGTCCTTGGCCAGCAGCCGGCCCACCAGCGACGCGAGCGGGGCCGGAGTCTCCGGCCGCAGGGTGTCCACCGGGGCCGGCTCGCGATTGAGGATCTCGTACATGACGGCCGCGGGGTTCTGCGCCTCGAACGGGGGGCGCCCGGCCAGCATCTCGTACATCACCACCCCGAGGGACCAGAGGTCGCTCCGCTGGTCGACCTTGTTGCCGAGGATCTGCTCCGGCGACATGTACGAGAGCGTCCCGAGGACGGCGCCGGTCGTGGTCAGCTCCGAACCGCTGAGCCGGGCGATCCCGAAGTCCATGATCTTGACCGCGCCGGCGGGGGTCAGCAGCAGGTTGTCCGGCTTGATGTCGCGGTGGACGATCCCCTTGGCGTGCGCCGCCTGGAGCCCCTCGGCCAGCTGCAGCAGCAGGGTCTGCACCTCCTCGGCCGGCAGCGGTCCGTGGCGGAGCCGGGCGCGGAGCGTTTCGCCCTCGATCAGCTCCATCGCGATGAACGACTGCTCGCCGTCATCGCCGACGTCGTAGACCACGGCGACGTTGGGGTGGTTCAGGGCCGAGGCCGCCCGGGCTTCCCGGAGGAACCGCTCCCGGTACGCCGGCAGCAGGGCCATGCCGTCCGGCAGGAACTTGAGCGCCACCAGCCGTTCGAGCCGGGTGTCCTGCGCCTTGTACACGACTCCCATGCCCCCTTCGCCGAGCTTTTCGAGGATGCGATAATGGGAAATCGTGGAGCCGATCACGGGCCAGCTCGATCCTGATAAAGGGCGACGCCCGCGTCGCCAGGTCGCAGGGGGCGACAGCGAAGCGGAGCGTCGGATTCCCGACAGGGGGATTTTGGGAAGCTATCGTGGCCCCCCCGGGCAGGGAAGGGAGGCGGTCGGCCCCGGGGGCCGTGGGGGCTGGTGGACAGGGTTGCCCGTCGGCCCGTAGGTTCGGTGGTGCCACTCGCCACCTGATCACTCACCACCAGGAATTCCAATGGCTATCCGCGACCTGCTGCTCGCCGAACTCGACCAGGAGATGACCACCACTCGGTCGCTGCTCGCGATCGTCCCCGAGGCCGATGCGGCCTGGAAGCCGCACCCCAAGTCGATGAGCCTGGGGGAGCTCGCGGTCCACCTCGCCAACCTGGTGTACTGGGGGACCGCCACGGTCCGGGACGACGGCTTCGACATGAAGCCGGCGGGCCAGCCCGCGTGGACCCCGCCGAAGTTCGAGTCGACGGCCGGCAACCTGAAGATCTTCGACGCCAACCTCGCGGAGGTGAAGGGCGTCCTGATGGGCGCCAGCGACGAGGCGCTGATGCAGCCCTGGTCGCTGAGGGCGGGCGAGCAGGTCTACTTCACGATGCCGAAGCTGGTTGTGTGGCGAACTTTCGT
>DASWBQ010000344.1:0-6532 GCA_036390535.1 Gemmatimonadales bacterium
GCTCCGCTCGAGGCCCAGCTCGGTGGCGCGCTCGGCGGCGGCCTTGAGGCGTTGGGTGCGGGTGAGCTTGTCGCCCTTGGTGAGGACGGCGAGGACGGGCCGCCCGCTGCCGATCAGGACTTCCTGGACGACCCGGTCTTCCGCCGACGGCGGGTGCCGGATGTCGAGGAGCCAGACCACCCCGACGAGGTGCTCCCGCTTGGCGAGGTAGGCGTCGAGGAGCTTCCGGAAGCCCAGCCGTTCCGAGTGGGAAGCCTTGGCGTAGCCGTAGCCCGGCAGGTCCACCAGGTAGAAGGTTGGCAGGCGGAAGACGTTCATCAGCCGGGTCTTGCCCGGGGTTCCGCTGACGCGGGCGAGGCCCTTCCGGGCGACGAGCGCGTTCAGGAGGCTCGACTTGCCGACATTGGAGCGGCCGACGAAGGCGACTTCGGAGAGGGGTGGGTCGAGCGGGGTGCTGGGATCGGGCCAGCTGCCGATGAATTCGATGGGCAGCGAGGCCAGGGCGGAGGGGCGGAGGGGCGGGGAGGCGGAGGACCTGCCGCTCACGCTTCCTTCCGCTGTCTCCGGGGATCCGTCACCACCATCGGCGCGACGCCCTCGTTGATCGCCTCGGGGGTGATGACCACCTCGGTGACGTCGTCGCGGCTGGGCAGCTCGTACATGATGTCGGTCATGACCGACTCGAGGATGGCACGAAGGCCGCGGGCGCCGGTCTTCCGCTTGAGGGCCCGGCGGGCGACCGCGCGGAGGGCCTCGGGGTCGAACCGGAGGCCGACATTCTCGAGCTCGAACAGCTTGTGGTACTGCTTGGTGAGGGCGTTCTTCGGCTCGACCAGGATCCTGACCAGGGCTTCCTCGTCGAGCTCGTCGAGCGACACGGTGACCGGGAGCCGCCCGACCAGCTCGGGGATCATCCCGAAGCGGAGGAGATCGTCCGGCTCGACCTGCTCGAGGGCGGTGGTTTCCTCGGCGGCATGCTGGACCTTGTCGGTGGCCGAGAAGCCGATCTGCTGCCGGCCGAGCCGGGCCTCGATGATCTTCTCGAGGCCGTCGAAGGCGCCGCCGCAGATGAACAGGATGTCGCGGGTGTTGATCTGGATGTATTCCTGCTGGGGATGCTTCCGGCCGCCCTGGGGCGGGACGGAGGCGACGGTCCCCTCGAGGATCTTGAGCAGCGCCTGCTGGACCCCCTCGCCCGAGACGTCCCGGGTGATGCTGGGGTTCTCCGACTTGCGGGCGATCTTGTCGATCTCGTCGATATACACGATGCCGCGCTCGCAGTCGCCGACGTTGAACTCGCCGGCCTGGAGCAGCCGCACCAGGATGTTCTCCACGTCCTCGCCGACGTAGCCCGCCTCGGTGAGGGTGGTGGCATCGGCGATGGTGAAGGGGACGTCGAGGATCCGGGCCAGGGTCTGCGCCAGGAGGGTCTTGCCCACCCCGGTCGGCCCGATCAGGAGGATGTTCGACTTGTCGAGCTCGACGCCGCCGTCGCGGCTGGCGACGGAGTTGATGCGCTTGTAGTGGTTGTAGACGGCGACGGCCAGGGTGCGCTTGGCGCGCTCCTGGCCGATCACGTACTGGTCGAGGACGTCCTTGATCTCCTGCGGCGAGGGGACCCGGGTGATGTTCTCGACGACCTCGCGCTCTTCATCCTCCGCCAGGATCTCGTTGCAGAGGGTGATGCACTCGTTGCAGATGTAGACCGACGGCCCGGAGATGAACTTCCGGACCGAGTCCTTCGACTTCCCGCAGAAAGAACAGCGCAGCTGCTTGTCGTTGGACATGGGTGGCCGTTGGTCGAAAGTCGAACGTCGAACGTCGTAAGAGAAAAGCCTAAAGTCAAACGCCTAGCAAGTTCCGCGCCGTCAAGTCATTTCCCGCGTTTGACTTACGGCTTTCGACTCACGGCTCCCGGGTCAAAACGGGCTCCCGCCCCGCCGGATAGAACACCTTGTCGATGATCCCGTAAGCCATCGCCTCCTCGGCGCTCATGAAGCGGTCGCGGTCCACGTCGCGCTCGATGGTCTCGACCGACTGCCCGCAGTGGTGGGCGAAGAGCCGGTTCATCGTGGCCCGGGTGTGGAGGATCTCCCGGGCCGCGATCTCGATGTCCGAGGCGGTGCCCTGGGAGCCGCCCGACGGCTGGTGGATCATGATCCGGGAATGGGGCAGGGAGGCCCGCTTCCCCCTGGCGCCGGCCGCGAGGAGGAAAGCGCCCATCGAGGCGGCCATCCCCATGCAGATGGTGTTCACCGGGGCCCGGAGGTGCTGCATGGTGTCGTAGATCGCCAGCCCGCTCGGCACGATCCCGCCGGGCGAGTTGATGTACATGAAGATGTCCTTCTCGGGATTGTCGGCGTCGAGAAAGAGCAGCTGGGCGATGACGATATTGGCGACGTCGTCGTTGATCGGAGCGCCCAGGAAGACGATCCGGTCCATGAGCAGGCGCGAGAAGATGTCGTAGGTCCGCTCGCCGCGGCTGGACCGCTCGATGATGTAGGGAGGGTACAGGCTGGCCATGCTCATGATCCGGTGACCGTGGACTGGGACAGGAGGAACCCGAAGACCTTCTCTTCGGTGAGCGACCGCTCCATCTCGGGGAGGCGCTTGGCCTCCTCGAGCGACTTGTAGACCTGGGCCGGCGAGACGCCACGGGCCGCGGCCATCGCCGCGATCCGCTCGTCCAGTTCCGCCTCGGTGGCGCGGAGGCCTTCCTTCTCGCCCACCGCGTTGAGGATCAGGTCGCGCTGGACCTGCCGCATGGCGATGGGCCGGAACTGGGCGGTGAAGGCGTCATACTGCGCCTCGGGAATCTGGTAGGCGTAGGCGAAGGCCTGGAGGGCCCGCTCGACCATCGAGGGCGGCGCCTGGAGGTTGTTGGCCTCGGCGATGAGGCCGATCAGCTCCTCGCGTACCCGGCTGTCGGCGCCCCGCTCGGCGTCGCGCTCGAGGTCCGCCCGGATGGCGGCCTTGAGGGCGTCGACGGTGTCGAAATCGCCGATTTCCTTGGCGAAGCCGTCGTCCACCGCCGGCAGCTCCTGCCGCTTGACCTCGCTCAGGGTGATCCGGACCCGGCGGGTCTGGCCGCGGCGGCTCTCGTCGGGGTAGTCGTCGGGGAACCGGATGTCGGCGTCCTGGGTCTCGCCCGGGACCATCGTCATAAGCTGTTCCTCGAGGGCGGGGACCGCCTGCCCGCTGCCGAGGGTCATGGTGAAGGGCTTGGCGGCGTGGACGGTGTCGCCCTCGATGGAAGCGACCTCGCCGAGCACCATCTGGCCGGGGGTCGGCTTCTGGCCATCGACCGGCAGCCAGCTGGCCTTCTGTTCGCGGAGGCGCTCGAGCTGCTCGGCGACGGCCTCGTCGGCGACGGGGTCCACGGTCCGGGCGACGGTGAACCCGCCTATCCGGGCCAGGGTCAGCTCGGGCTTGACCTCGACGAAGAGCTCGAACTCGACCGGCTGGCCATCCTCGAAGCGGAGATTCCGAACGGAGGGGTCGGTGATCGGCTTGAGGCCTTCGGCCTCCTTGGCCACATCCCACCCCTCCCGGATGATCTCCTGAAGGACGGCCTGCTTGATCTCTTCCGAGAGGCGCTTCCGGACGACCGCCTCGGGGGCTTTGCCGGGACGGAACCCCGGGAGGCGCACGCGGCGCGCATATTGGCGCACCGCACGGACTTCCGCCTCCTGGACCCGGTCCACGGGGACGGTCACCTGAAGCACCCGGGAGGCGGGGTCCTCCGCGGTCTTGACGACGGTAATTCCATTCATGCTGCAAATATAGACGGGACCGGCCGCCTGCGGCGGCCGGTCCCTGGCGCGATACTGCGGCGGGCGGAGCGGGTGAGTTTCGCGGGGCGAACAAAGGGAGAGTGGGAGCCACCTGGTCATGTGGCCCAGCGCTCTCTCTGGAGAAGGCTGGCCCCCTGGTGCCTTGCGGCGCCCGTCAGTCGGGGTACTTCGCGGTATTGGTCAGGGCCTTGTACAGGTCCTTCATCTCGCTCGGGGAGATCGCGGTTGCCGGCATCTGGGAGCCCAGCTGGCCAAACCGGATCTTGTGTTGGTCCTCATACGGCTTCGTCCGGAGGTGCCGGCCCACAGTGTACGCGGCGCCGTCGACGAGGATCGCGGTTCCGCCGGATCCATGGCACCAGCTGCACTTGGCTGAAAACAGAGCATCGCCGCGTGAGGCGTCGCCATCCTTGCCGATGTTCGTGTAGGTGGGGCTCCCGGTGGGGTAGGACCCCGTGACCGTCAGGTCGTAGAGCTTGGTCCAGTCGATGGCGTCCACCTTGAGGAAGCGTACCAACTCCCAGATCTGGACATCGGTCAGCAGCTCACTGTAGTCCGGCATCTTGTCGCCGTCGGTGGGGTTGGTGGCCGGGTTGTAGGTACTCAGGTCCGTCGAATACGGGCGGCGGTTGGTCGAGCGCCTGATGGCCTCGAACAGGGCCTCGGGCCCGAGGCTCTGCGCGACCTGCACCAGATTGACGGCGGAGATGTTGGGTCGCTTGGTCGTGGGACCGCGGTTGACGTAGGACCCCGCCGTGCCGATCCGATCCCACCCGTGGCACTGCTTGCAGCGGAAGAAGTCCGCGTACTTGTTGAGGTTCGCGTTGCGGGGGTCAACCTGGCTCCAGTTGGTCTCGGCCGACCAGAACTTGTCATACATACGCCCACCGTTCACCCCGTCCGCCTGCTGGTACTCCGGCGGGCCTACATCCTCGTCCGTCACGCTGTCAGAGCACGCGCTGATCGCGAACGCCAGGAATGCTGTGACTACCCGTCTGACCGGGAGAGTGTGCATTGGTCCTCCCTGAGTGTGCGAAGTGGGTGTGTGCCCAGCGGCGAGGGCCCGTGGGTCCCAACATATGTCCTCCCATGGCCCGAAAGATGAGGGTCTGGTGAAGATGTCCTCACAGTTCAACTCGGCGACGCTCCACCAAGGGTCTTCATCCCCGCTTCCTCCTTGGTGGCCTCCGGCGAAATTCCCCCGTCGCCGCGGGACAGGGGGCGGGACTGGCGCCGCGAACTGTGGGCCGGGATCGGATGAGTCTTTACGAGGTACTCCTGGCCGGCGACCTTGACGCGCATGCGAGCCTTCGTGAAGCGACACCCGGCGCTCTGTCTTGGCCTGCTCGCCATGGCGCTCGGCGCCGCCCTGCTGGCTCCGGCGGCGACCGGGCTGGTGCCACCGGCCATGATGCAGCTGGCGGCGCTGAGCGCCAGCGCCGCGGGGCTGATACTCGCCGCGATCGAGGGCGGCCGAAGCGCTGTCCGGGTGCTGCTCGGCCGGGCCCTCATCTGGAGGGTGGGTCTCCAGTGGTGGCTCTTCGCGCTCTTCTTCCCCATCCTCCCCTCCGTGGCCACGGTCTACCTCGCCGGCGCGGCTGGCCGGCACACCGTGGACTGGAGCCAACTCCCCCC
Organism: Gemmatimonadales bacterium; assembly: GCA_036390535.1. GTDB lineage: Bacteria > Gemmatimonadota > Gemmatimonadetes > Gemmatimonadales > GWC2-71-9 > SZUA-320. Next base: position 5,430 of record DASWBQ010000344.1, read on the forward strand.
GGCATACACCGCGCTCCCCGCGCTCGTGTTCCTGATCGTCTTCGCTGGCCTGGGGGAGGAGTTCGGCTGGCGGGGGTTTGCGGTGCCGAGGCTCCAGAGCCGGCACAGCGCCCTCACGACCAGCCTGATCATCGGGGGCTTCCACTCCCTTTGGCACCTGCCGCTGTTCTTCGTCAAAGGGGAGATGTACCACACCCTTGGGCTGCAGGTCGGCTACCTGCCCGCCTTCCTCGGGTACGGGTTGCTCGTCACGGCTCTGGCGGTCCAGCTCACATGGATCTTCAACAACACGGGGGGGAGTGTGCTGCTGGCGGCAGTGTATCATGGCGCCGGCAACGCCTGGAACGGCTACATCGATATCTACCGAGGGGAGCTAGCCGGCCCGGTGGCCTACGTCGCCCTGATGGTGGTGGTATCCGTCGCGCTGGTGGTGTGGTATGGGCCGGGGACGCTTACGCGGACGGGACTGACGGGCGGGACTGACGGGCGGGACGGTCCCGCTGCCACCCCGGCGGGCGGCTCCCGCTCAAGGTCCGGCTGGTGAGTCCCCTTGGCTTAGGCGAGCCAGTTCCGCCTGCAACGACGGCAGCAGCTCACGGCCACGCTCGGTTCCGATCAGGTTGTCGAGTTCAAATGGGTCGGCCTGCAGGTCGTAGAGTTCATCCATCCCGGGCAGCTCCAGATAATGGATGTACTTGTACCGGTCGGTCCGGACGGCGCGGTACCCCATGTTCCGCGCCCGGGGGAATACGGTGTCGGTCCAGTACTCGACCAGGACGGAGTTGCGCCAGGGAATCGAGTCGCCCCGGAGGATGGGGGCCAGTGACCGCCCGTCTCGGGGGACGGTGTCGGTCACTCCGGCCATCGCCAGAATGGTCGGCGCCAGGTCGATGGTCTGCACCATCTCCGCCGGGGTGGCGCCGCCGGGGGCGGCGGGCGGATAGCGGACGATCAGAGGGAGACGGATCGACTCCTCGTAGGCGAGGCGCCGCTCCTCGTTGAGATAGTGCTCCCCGTAGAAGTAGCCGTTGTCGCTGGTGAAGATGATCACGGTACGGTCGAGCTCGCCGGTCTCGCGGAGCACCTCCAGGAGCCGTCCGAGG
>DASWBQ010000345.1:0-1681 GCA_036390535.1 Gemmatimonadales bacterium
CGAGGAACTGGTGGAAGGGAACCACCGCGTCGTCCGGGGCATCCTTCGCCAGCGGGCCGAAGTGCTTCCGGAACCGGGACTCGGTCGCGGCCCAGTCGGCGATGGTGAGCGGCAGCGACATCACCTGCTCGGTCCCGTCGACATCGAGGTACTTGAGGTCGTAGACCGGCCAGGTGTCGTCGATCGACGGGTTGCCGTCGAGACTGAGGCAGTCGGCCAGGGAGGGGCCGCCGTCGGGATCGTAGACCAGGACCGGGAATGCCCGGCTCTCAAGGGCGTGCTTCGACGCCCGGCTGGCGGCGTCGTCGGCGAGCCCATGTTCCGGCGGGCAGGGACAGTGCAGCGAGAAGACCGCCGGGCGCCGCGACTTCAGGCCCTTGATGACGCCGGCCAGGAGGTGGCTGGGGTTGGCCTGGGAGCCCTGCAGCACGTAGGCGTTCCGGTGGGCCATCACCAGGAGGGAGAGCTCCTTCCGGGTCTCCTCCTTGCCGTGCTGGACGCGGCCCCACGCCGCCATGTCCGAGACCTGGCCGGTGAAGCCGCTGGTGCAGGCCTGACCGCCGGTGTTGGAGTAGACCTGGGTGTCGAGCACGACCACCCGGATCGGCTTCCCCGACGCCAGCAGCCGCGACAGGTTCTGGAACCCGATGTCGAGCATCGCCCCGTCACCCCCCACCGCGAAGATCGGGGGGCAGAGGCCGAACTCCTCCTCGGTGAACTGACGCCAGTCGAAGGCGGTGAAGAACGGCTCGTGAACGGCCGGGTCGTATTCCCCGGCCAGCTCGAGCTCGGCCCGCCGCACCGCGATGTGCCCGTCGGCCATCTTCCGCATCTGACCCTCGAAGATGCCGATGGCGATCGACGGCGCGTCCTGGAAGAGGTGATTGACCCAGGGGAAGGGATAGGGGTTGTAGGGGTAGGTGCTGGCCCAGACCGACGAGCAGCCGGTGGCGTTGGCGATCCCCAGGGTGGCGCGGCCCTTCCCGCTCGGCCCCTCGAGGTAGCGCCAGCGGAGGTCCTTGACGTCCTTGAGCGCCCGGGTGACCCGCTCGAGGGCCGCCTTCTTCTCGGGGGCGAGCGGCGCGGCCCGCTCGGGGTGCTCGAGATCGGCGTCCGCGGACAGGAGGCCCCGCGCCTTCTGGTCGAGCTGGGCGATCAGCTCGTCGAGCCGGGCCACCCGCCTGGCGACCCGCGGGTGCATCAGGGCGTTGACGGCGGAGTAGACCAGGTGGATCGCGGTCTTCTCGCCGCAGCCCATGCAGGCGCCGTCCCCGCCGAACATCGAGCGGTAGTTCTCCTTCTTCAGGAGCAGCGAGGTCAGGACGCCGACGCCTTCCTCGAGGTCCCGGACGTTGACGTACTTGTCCGCCGTATCGGGGAGCTTCTGCCAGAGGCTCCAGTTGCGCCGGAGCCGGTCCACGGCCGCTTCGTCCTGCTTGATCGTCACCAGCGCCTGATCGGGACAGACATCCACGCAGATGTTGCAGCCCTTGCAGGCCTCGGGGTTGACGGTGATGCTGAGCAGCCCGCCGGCCCCCTTCTGCTTCGACTCCGGCACCTCGAAGAAGGGCGCGGTTTTGGCCAGGGGGAACTCCGCCACGGCGGCCCGGACCACCGAGAACTCGGCGTCGGTCGCCGCCCGCCGCTCGGGCTCCATGTTCATCCGCTCCACCACGCCGAG
>DASWBQ010000346.1:0-11067 GCA_036390535.1 Gemmatimonadales bacterium
GACACGATCCGGTCGAGCAGGGCCCGCGCGTCATCGAAGAGCGCTGACGCCGCGCCGGCCGTGGCCGGGTCGGTCAGGATCTCGGGATAGTGGCCCTTCAGTTCCCAGGCCTGGAAGAACGGGGTCCAGTCGATCCGTTCCACCAGCTCCTCGAGCGGGTAGTCCTCGAGCACCTGGACGCCGAGCCGGTTGGGCACCGGCGGCCGCTCGGCGCTCCAGTCGATGGCCAGCCGGTTGGCGACGGCGGCATCGTAGTGGCCAAGCCGGTCGCCCGCCGACCGCTCGGCGCGCTCGCGCCGCACCGTCTCGTACTCGTCCCGGAGGCCGGTGACGAAGCGGTCCCGCTGATCCGGGCTGAGCAGCGCGCTGGCGACGCCGACGGCCCGGGAGGCGTCGAGGACATGGACCACAGGCTCGCGGTACGAGGGCGCGATCCGGATGGCGGTGTGGGCCCGCGAGGTGGTGGCGCCGCCGATCAGGATGGGGACCCGGAGGCCGAGCCGCTCGAACTCGCCGGCAACGAAGACCATCTCGTCGAGCGAGGGGGTGATCAGTCCGGAGAGGCCGACCAGGTCGACCTGCTCGCGCCGGGCCGTCTCGACGATGGTGGCACAGGGCACCATGACGCCGAGGTCGATGACCTCGAAGTTGTTACACTGCAGGACCACGCCCACGATGTTCTTGCCGATGTCGTGGACGTCGCCCTTCACGGTCGCCATGAGGATCCGCCCCGCGTTGCGATGAGCGCCCCCGCCGGCAGCCTTCTCCGCCTCGATGTACGGGATCAGGTGGGCGACGGCCTTCTTCATGACCCGGGCGCTCTTCACCACCTGCGGCAGGAACATCTTGCCGGCGCCGAAGAGGTCCCCGACCACGTTCATGCCGCGCATCAGCGGCCCCTCGATGACGTCGAGCGGACGGGCTGCCTGGAGCCGCGCTTCCTCGGTATCCTCCACGACCCAGGTGTCGACCCCCTCGACCAGGGCGTGGGTGAGGCGCTCCTCGACCGGCAGCGAGCGCCATGCGTCACTGCCCGTCCGCCCGTCCGCCCGTCCGCCCGTCCCGAACCGTCCCGCGCTGGCAATCAACCGTTCGGTGGCGTCGGGCCGCCGGTTGAGGAGGACGTCCTCGACGAGGGCCCGGAGTTCCGGATCCAGGTCGTCGTAGACCGCGAGCTGTCCGGCGTTGACGATCCCCATGTCCATCCCGGCCTGGATGGCGTGGTAGAGGAAGACGGTGTGCATGGCCTCGCGAACCGGGTCGTTGCCGCGGAAGGCAAAGGAGACGTTGCTGACCCCGCCGCTCACAAGGACATGGGGAAGCCGCGACTTGATCCGCCGGGCCGCCTCGAAATACTCGACCGCGTAGTTGGCGTGCTCCTCGATGCCGGTCCCGACCGCGAAGATGTTCGGGTCGAGGATGATGTCCTCGGGTGGGAAGCCGGCCTGCTCCGTCAGGATCCGGTGGGCCCGCTCGGCGATCGCCACCTTCCGGTCGGCGGTGTCGGCCTGGCCCTGCTCGTCGAAGGCCATCACCACCACGGCGGCACCGTAGCGCCGGACCAGCCGCGCCTGCCGGAGAAACTCGGCCTCGCCCTCCTTGAGGCTGATCGAGTTGACGACACCCTTGCCCTGGGAGACCCGGAGCCCTGCCTCGATGACCGACCATTTCGAGCTGTCGATCATCACCGGCACCTTGGCGATGGCCGGCTCGGACGCCACGAGGTTGAGAAAGTGGCGCATCGCCCGCTCGGAATCGAGCAGGCCCTCGTCCATGTTGACGTCGATCAGCTGGGCCCCGTTCTCGACCTGGTCCCGGGCGACGTCGAGCGCCGCGGCGTGCTGTTCCTCGCGGATCAGGCGGGCGAACTTCCTCGATCCGGTGACGTTGGTGCGCTCTCCCACGTTGACGAAGTTGGTGCCCGGCCCGATCACCATCGGCTCCAGGCCGCTCAGCCGGCAGCGGGGCTCCAGCACGGGGGGCACCCGCGGGGCGACGCCCCGGACCGCGTCGGCGATGGCGCGGATGTGCGCCGGGGTGGTGCCGCAGCACCCCCCGACCAGGTTGAGGAGGCCGCGCCGGGCCATGTCGGCGATGGCCGCGGCCATGTGCTCGGCGGTCTCGTCGTAGCCCCCGAACTCGTTGGGGAGCCCGGCGTTGGGGTGGGTGCTGACCAGCACCGGGGCCACCCGGGCGAGGTCGTGGACGAACGGCGCGATCAGGTCCACGCCGAGGGCGCAGTTCAGCCCGACCGAAAGCGGGCGGGCGTGCATCACCGAATACCAGAAGGCCTCGACCGTCTGGCCCGACAGGGTCCGCCCGCTCCGGTCGGTGATGGTGCCGGAGATCATCACCGGGAGACGCACGCCGGTGGCTTCGGCGACCTCGTCGATCGCGAAGAGCGCGGCCTTGGCGTTCAGGGTGTCGAAGATGGTCTCGACCATCAGCAGGTCCGCGCCCCCGTCGATCAGCCCGCGGGCGGCCTCGCCATAGGCGGTGACGAGCTGCTCGAAGGTGATGGCTCGGAAAGCGGGGTCGTTGACGTCGGGGGAGAGCGACGCGGTCCGGCTGGTCGGGCCGAGAACCCCCACGACCCAGCGGGGCCGGCCGTCGCGGGCCTCGAAGGCGTCGCAGGCTTCGCGGGCCAGGGCGGCGGCGGCGCGGTTCAGCTCGGGCACCAGTGATTCCATGCGGTAGTCGGCCATGGAGACGCTGGTGCTGTTGAACGTGCTGGTTTCGATCAGGTCGGCCCCGGCCTCGAGGTAGGCCTCGTGGATGCCACGAATGACGGCGGGCTGGGTCAGGACCAGGAGGTCGTTGTTGCCCTTGAGGTCCACCGGCCAGTCGGTGAAGCGATCACCCCGGTAGTCGGCCTCTGACAGGCGGTGGGCCTGCACCATGGTGCCCATCCCGCCGTCAAGGACGAGGATCCGTTCCCGCAGCACAGCGGGAAGGAGCTCCAGGCGACGGCGGCGGGTGAGGGGCATTGAGTGGGCGTGGAGAGTGGAGAGTAGAGACACGAAACCCGGGGCGAAACCGGCCCCGGGCGGCGATTTAGCGTTTGTTTAACGTGGCCGCAAGCAGCGCAAATCACCACGAACCGGGGTTGTGCCCGAAAGCTAACGCCTGCAGGCGGGTACGCCAATCAGGCGTACCGGGTCAGAACTCCCGCTTCTTCATGTCGGAGAAGAACTTCTTCCGGTCGGAATCCGCCTCGGGTTCCGGTTGGAGGGTGTCGTCGTACTGCCGCCGCAAGGTGGCCGGCGGCTTGATCACCTTGGCCGTGTTCTTCCGCACCAGCGCAGCCAGTTTCCGGTCGTCGCTCTTCGTCATGGGTTCCTCTCCCCTGATGGTTTACCCGTTCGTCGCGGGGGGCACCAGCGCCGCCGCGACGGCCTGCTCCGTCCTGCCGCTTATCGCCACGGTCTTCGCCCGCGAGGTGGCACCGCGGATCAGCGTCACGGCCGCCCCTGCCGTGCCCAGCCGTTCCGCGAGGAACCGCAGCAGCTCCTCGTTGGCGGCGCCGTCCACCGGCGGGGCCTTGAGGCGGATCTTGATGGCGTCGCCGTGGCGCCCGACCACCTCGGTCCGCGACGCCCGAGGCTGGACATGGACCCGCACCAGGACCCCCCCCGCCATGGGAATGATCGCTCCACCGCTCACAGCGCCGCCAGCAGGAGGGCGCGCGCCAGGATCAGGACGAACCAGGCCACAATCGGGCTGATGTCCACCGGGCCGAGCGCCGGCATCCTCCGGCGGATCGGTTCGACCAGCCAGTCCGTCGCCAGCCAGGCGGGGCGCAGGCGCCCGTGGCGTCCAGCTCCGAACCAGGTGCCGACCACCCGCACGATCAGCGCCAGCATGAGCAGGTCGATCGCGGCGCCAACGCCGATCCGGAGCCAGACGCGCGGCCCCGCCCCGGCCAGGCTGCCCGCCTGGAGCACCATCCCGAGGAACCAGCGGGTCAGCGACAGCAGGGTGACGCCGGCCACGAGGGTGATGGCGAAGAGCCAGAAGGTGGCTTCCTGGGGATTCCGCCCGCGCCGAACGAGGTTCCGTTCCACTGGGCGAAGAACCGGGTCGCTGAGTCGCCGTACCGCTGCGGCGACGCTTCCGAAAGGGGCCAGGTGGCCGCGGCGGACCGCCCAATGGGTCAGCGCCACCAGCGCCGTAGTCCCGGCGGCCGCGAGGACGAGGTAGCGAACGACGGCGTCGACGACGGCAACGGCCGCGGTCACGTCAGGCGATGGCGGGGCCGAGCCGCTTGGCCATCAGATGCCAGGTCCTGCCGCCGATGTAGTGGTCGCGGGAGGCGACCCGGCGCCAGCCGAGGGCGGCCAGCAGGGGTTCGACGTGGTCCCGGTCGGTCCAGAACTCGAGGAGGTGGGCGCCGCGCTCGCGGGCGTGTTCCTCGAAGGCCTGCAGGAGCCGGAGCCCGTGTCCCTGCCGGCGCTCCGTGGGGACGACCCCGACGTCGAGGACGTGCGCCACACCTCCGCGGAGGACATACCGCAACCCACCCACCCAATCGCCGATCTCGTCAGACAGGACCAGGTGCCGCTCCTCGGCGGGCCCGGGATCGGTGGCGGTGAGGTCGGAGAGCCAGGCGGAGAACTCCTCGCCCTCCACCATCTCGCGGACGGTCAGGTCTCGGGGTGAGTGGAGCGTCATCATCATATCCGTTCAACCCCTTTTGTCAGGCCAAGGTTCCCCGCCGGTGACCGCGATCCGGACACTACTGGCTGCAGCTCTGCGACACCGGCGGCTTGTTGCCGCAGGCAATCGCATCGTTCATGCCGAAAGTCAGGGGACCGCAGGCGGTGCTCCGGCCCGTCTCGACCGCTTCGGCCGGTCCGGGCCCGGAGGCGACGGCGCAGTTCTCCCGTCCGTTGAACTCGACGCAGACCCGGCAGGTGGTCTGCTGGGTCTTGACGGTGGACCACGCGAGCAGGGCCACGAAGGCGAGGATGCTGAGGAGGGTGATGATGCGGTTGCGAGTCTGGGACATTGCGAGTCGAGGGTCGAGAGTCGAGAGACGAGAGCAGGTGAGAGGTGAGGAGTGAGACGGGGGGCGGGTGGGCTCCTGCCCCACGTCTCCTTGACTCCCTACTCCTCACTCTTCACCACGGTTTCGATCCAGGCCAGGTACTCCGGGGCCCCGTCCACCACCGGCGTCACCAGGATCTCCGGCACCTCGTAGGAATGCAGGGTGCGGATTCGGGCGACCAGCGCCGGAGCCAGGGCCGGTGTCGTCTTGCAGCTGCAGGTCCACTCGGTCGCCTGTTCGACTGCCCCCTGCCACCGGTAGATGCTGGTGACCGGTCCGGCGACGTGGACGCAGGCGGCGAGCCGCTCGGTCACTACCGTCTCGGCCAGGTGCCGCGCGGAGGCCTCGCCGTCCGTGCTGGTGGTGACGATGACCCCGACCGGTTCCGCCACTCAGCGGGGCGGCAGGCCCGGCGTCCGGTCCGCGGGAACGCCGTCGGCGATCGGGGTGATGGCCTTCTTCCAGCCGCTCTTGAAAGTGACGGTCACGAGATCGCCGGTAGAGTCGGGGACGGCCGCCGCCACGCCCGGGAGGGACATCGCGTACTCGACGGCGGCGCCCGCCTGCCGGATCCGGTCTTCCGTGCCGGGGCCGGTGAAGGCGGAGCCGAAGGCCCGGCCGATGGCGATGGCCTGCGCCTGCTCGGTGCCGTAGGCGGCGAACCGGTCGGCGGCCACCAGGCCATCCTCGTCGACCACCGGGGTGTACCGGTCGTAGCTGGGGCATCCCGCCACCAGAAGGGCCAGGGCCAGGAGGGGATACGCGCGCATGGAGACCGTCCTCGGGACTCGGGTGTGGACCGGGCGAAATATAGTGGCGGCGTCTAACTTTCGACCCATGAAGACGGGCGGACGGGCGGACGGGCGGACGGGCGGTTCGCTCCTGGTGCTGTGGCTTCTCGTCCTTGCCACGCCCCTCGCTGCCCAGGCCACATCCGGCCCGCTCACGGTCTTCAATGCGGGGAGCCTGGCGGCCTCGTTCCGGGACCTGCTGCAGGCCTTCGCCGCCCGGCATCCGGGGGTGGAGCCCCGCCAGGAGAGCTCGGGCAGCCTGGAGGCGGCCCGGAAGCTGACCGACCTGGGCCGCGTCCCCGACGTCCTGGGCGTGGCCGACTACCAGGTGCTCACCAGCCTGATCGTCCCCCAACATGCTGACTGGTACGCCACGTTCGCCCGGAACTCGATGGTGCTGATCCATACCAGCCGGTCGATCGGGGCCAGGGACATCACCGGGCAGAACTGGTGGCAGGTCCTGCTCCGTCCCGGGGTCCGCACCGGGCGGTCTGACCCGGCCCAGGATCCCAACGGCTACCGGACCCTGATGGTGACGCAGCTGGCGGAGCGGCACTACCGCCAGCCGGGGCTGGCGGGGCGGCTGCTCGCGGCCATGCCGCCGAAGTACGTCCGGCCCAAGGAGGCCGACCTGGTGGCCCTGGTTCAGGCGGGAGAACTGGACTATGCCTGGTCCTACCGGAACATCGCGGTGACCACGGGCCTGCCCAGTGTGGCCCTGCCGGCCGAGGTCGATCTCAGCGATCCGCGCCTCGAGGGGACCTATGGCCAGGCCACGGTGCGGATCCCCGCGGGGCGTGGTGCCGACTCCCTGACCCTCACCGGCGAGCCGATCGTGTACGCCGTGACGATTCCGCGCCAGGCACCCAACCCGGCCGCCGCCGCCGCCTTCGTCCGCTTCGTCCTTTCGCCCGACGGGCAGGCCATCCTGCGCCGGCACGGGTACATTCTGATCGATCGCCCCGGGGTCGTGGGCCGTCCCCCGGCCGGGGTGATACCGCAGTGACCTTCACCGCACCGGAGCTTCATCCATGAACGGCGTCTCCAACATCCCGGTTCCCAGAAACGAGCCCGTCAATTCCTATGCCCCCGGGACACCCGAGCGGGCGGCCCTCAAGGCGGCGCTCAAGCAGATGAGCGGCACCGTCACCGAGATTCCCGCGGTCATCGGCGGGAAGGAGTTCCGGTTCAAGACATCCCACAAGTTGACGTCGCCCCACAAGCACAGCCTTCACCTGGCCACCGTCTTCGAGGCCGACGCCAGGGCGGTGGCCGCCGCGGTGCAGGCGGCCAAACGGGCCCACCGGGACTGGTCGCGTTGGCGGTTCGAGAACCGGGCCGCGATCTTCCTCAAGGCGGCCGAACTGCTGGCGGGCCCCTGGCGCGACGTCATCAACGCGGCCACGATGCTGGGCCAGAGCAAGACGGCCTTCCAGGCGGAGATCGACAGCGCTTGCGAGGTGGTGGACTTCTGGCGGTTCAATCCCTGGCTGGCGGAACAGATCTACGCCGGGCAGCCGGCCCAGACCCCGGGCGCCTGGAACCGGCTGGAGTACCGGCCGCTCGAGGGGTTCATCTACGCGATCACCCCGTTCAACTTCACCGCCATCGGCGCCAACCTGCCGACGGCGCCGGCGCTGATGGGGAACACGGTGGTGTGGAAGCCCGCCGGGACGGCGGCCCTCAGCAACTACCTGCTGATGAAGCTGCTGGAGGAGGCCGGCCTGCCTCCCGGGGTCATCAACTTCGTGCCGGGGCCCTCGGGGATGATCACCGAGCGGCTGCTGGCCGACCCGGGGCTGGGCGGGATCCACTTCACCGGGTCCACCGAGGTCTTCAACATGCTCTGGAGGACGGTGGGCGAGCGGATCGCCTCGTACCGCTCCTACCCCCGCATCGTCGGGGAAACCGGCGGCAAGGACTTCATCCTGGCGCACCCGAGCGCCGACGTGGATGCCCTGTCCGTCGCCATGGTCCGGGGCGGCTACGAGTACCAGGGGCAGAAGTGCAGCGCCGCCTCCCGGGTCTACGTCCCCCAGAGCCTCTGGCCGCGGGTCAAGCAGCAGGTGCTCGAAATGATCGCCGACCTCCGGATGGGCGACGTCAGCGACTTCCGGAACTTCATGGGTGCGGTGATCGACCAGAAGGCGTTCGTCCGGCTGTCCGGTTACCTGGCGCAGGCGAGGAAGGACCGCGGCGTCTCGATCCTGGCCGGGGGGAACGCCGACGACAAGAAGGGCTGGTTCATCGAGCCCACCCTGATCCAGGTGAAGGACCCCACCTACCGGACCATGTGCGAGGAGCTGTTCGGGCCGGTGCTCACGGTCTACGTCTATCAGGACAAGGACTGGCTCTCCACCCTCCAGCTGGTCGACTCGACCGGCCCGTACGCCCTCACCGGGGCGGTCTTCTCGCAGGACCGGCGGGCGCTGGCGCAGGCCACGTCGATCCTCCGGAACGCTGCAGGCAACTACTACATCAACGACAAGCCGACCGGCGCGGTGGTCGGCCAGCAGCCGTTCGGCGGGGCCCGCGGCAGCGGCACCAACGACAAGGCAGGGTCGATGCTCAACCTGCTCCGCTGGGTCTCGCCGCGGACGATCAAGGAGACGTTCGTGCCGCCGAAGAGCTACAAGTATCCCTTCATGGGCGCCGAGTGACCTGACTGTGAGACGTCAGGAGTGAGGAATGAGCGGGACATGAGGCGGGTGGCATCGGCCGGGAGGCTGGTGCCGCTCGCCGTCTCACTTCTGACCTCTCCCTTCTCGCCGGGCTTGGCGCAGGCCCCACCCCGCTACGCCGCCGCCACGCTCGCCTGTGCCGTCTTCGAGGAACGGGTCCGTACCGAGGTCCGGGCGCAGGAGGCCGGCGTTCCGTGGGAGGAGACCGGTGATCGGTTCGGGCGGCTGGTGGTGCGGGCGCGCCCGGAGGATGGGGCGATCGACTTCGAGGCCTGGTATGACTCGCTCACGGTCCGCTACGATGCCCGCGCGGGGCGCCTCGAGCCTGACACCGACGGACTGATCGGCGGGCGCTGGGAGGGTCGGCTCACCGCCACCGGCTCGGTCGAACTGCTGACCCGTCCCTTCATGCCGCCCGACCTTCGCGAGGTCAGCGACCTGTCCGATGCCCTCCTCGACTTTCTCCCGCCGTTGCCTGCAGCAGCCCTGGCGCCGGGGTCGCACTGGACCGATTCGCTCGGGTTGACCGTGCGCCGGCTGGCGGACAGCACCGCGGCGGAGGGCGCCGTGGCGCGCTATGAGTGGACGATCCACAGCCGCGGTGCCCTGCCGGTCGAGGCGGACTCGACGCTCCGGATCCGTCAGGAAGCCGAGGACGAGGGCCGCCTTGCCTGGGGCGACGACCTCGGCGTGCTCGGGTGGACGCGGCGGGTCACCATCGAGACCCAGCTGGCCCGCGCCGGCCGGGGCGGCAGCAGCCACCGGGGACGCGTGGTGCAGCAGATTCGTGTGCGCCGGATCACATCGGGCGCGTCCTGCGGCTGAACGCTCTTGTTTGCCGGGCGCGGAATCGTTATCTAGGTGACATCAACCTCCAGGAGAGCTCCTGCATGTCGGATGCCTTTCTCAGCTCCGACGAGTATGACGAACAGGCGCACCAGCTCTACAACGAAGGCCGTTACGACGACGCCCTTGCCCTCCTGACCGAAGGCCTCTCCCTCTATCCCCACGCAGTCGAACTCCATGTCGGGATGGCCTACGCCCAGCTCGCGCGGGAGGAGTACGCCTGGGCCCGGCGGAGTTTCGAGGCGGCCCTCTCTCACGATCCCGATCACGAGGATGCCCTCGCCGGCCTGGGCGAGGCGCTGCTGAAACTGGGCGAGCGGGCCGGGGGGACCGCCGCCTTCGAGCGCATCCTCGCCCTTGGCCTGCACGACGACCACGAGCTGATGCTGCAGGTCGGGCGGGCGCTGTTCCGGGAAGGACTGCTCGGCCAGGCGCACCGCTACTTCGAGCTGGCGGCGAGCGCGCATCCCGATTCCGCCGACGCCGCCGCCTGCCTTGGCTACGCCTCCCACCGGCTGGGGCAGGAGGGGCAGGGACTCTACTGGCTGCTCCGGGCGCTGGCGCTCGACGGCAGCTACGTCGAGGCGCGAATCTACATCGGCAACATTCTCTACGACCGGAACGAATCCGAGGCCTCGCTGTTCCATTTCGAGCAGACCCTGCCCGAGGATCACTTCGACGAGCTGGGCCTCTGGCGGGCGGTGGAACTCAAGAAGACCGTCTTCCGGCTGGCGGATGACGACCCCTCGCTCTCGCCCTGGTATGAACGGCTCACCGAGATCGCCGGCGATCCCGACCCGGTGGACGAGCTGCTCGCGGAGGTGGAAGGCACCCAGCCGGACGGGACGCTGCGGGACCCGCGCCAGCTGGAGCTGTTCGGGACGATGCTGTCCGACCTGACCTCGATGCAGCGCCGGCCGACGGCGACCGACCAGCACCTGGTGATGACCCTGTCGGGGCAGGCGCTGCGCGGGACCTGGGAGGAGATCCTGTCCCAGTTCAAGGCGACGGACCGGAGCGCCAGCACGGACTCGCTCGACGACTTCATGGCCGGGGTGGTGCTGCGGGGCCGGAAGGAGATGGGGGTGCTGATTCCGGTCTCCGACCCGGAAGCGTTCCTGCGGGGAAGTGCGGAGGCCGGCGCGCTGAGGATTATCCACTAGCTGCCGTCGAAGGTCGGACGTCAGAAGTCGAAGCCTACGGTCAAGGAGTGGGCCACCTGCGACCACTGCTCGTCCGGCGTTCGACGTCCGACCTTCGACTATCTTCTCACATGCTCTGGACCGCCGGCGCGGTGCGCACCGTCCTCCCCAACGGCCTCACCGTGCTGGTGCAGCCGATGCCCGACGCGCCGGCCGCCGCGATCGTGACCCGGGTCCGGGCCGGCTTCTTTGACGAGCCGGATCACTGGGCCGGCATCTCCCACGTCCTGGAACACATGTTCTTCAAGGGCACCCCGACCCGCGGGGTGGGAGAGATCGCGCGGGCCACGAAATCGGCGGGGGGGTACCTCAACGCCGCCACCTCCTACGACTACACGACCTACTACGCCGTGCTGCCGGCACGGGGGCTGCCGGCCGCGATGGCGATCCAGTCGGATGCCCTCCGGAACGCCGCCATCGACGCCGAGGAGCTCCGCCGCGAGATCCAGGTGATCATCGAAGAGGCGAACCGGAAGCAGGACACCCCGTCCGCCGTGGCG
>DASWBQ010000347.1:0-3735 GCA_036390535.1 Gemmatimonadales bacterium
CGGCGCCAGCACGATCGCCTGGGTGTTGCCGTGTCCGAGGCCGCGGCAGACCAACTTGATGTCGGACTGCTCGGGGCCGATGTTGCCGAGGCCCGGGCCACCGCGCATCACGTTGACGAAGACCCCGGGCACCTCGGCCCCGATCATGTAGCTGATCCCCTCGAGCATCAGGCTGAAGCCGGGGGACGACGTGTACGTCATGCACGGCAGCCCGGCGCCGCCGGTCCCGTACATCATGTTGACCGTGGTGATCTCGCTCACCGCCTGGTGGAAGACCCCGTCGAGCTTGGGCAGGACCCTGGCCATCAGCTCGGCGCCCTCGGTGGAGGGGGTGATCGGGTAGCCGAACACGTGCCGGCATCCTGCCAGCAGGGCGCCGATCGCCGAGGCGTAGTTGCCTTTGAGGACGAGCGGCTCCATCCGCGGCAGCGGGATGGTCTCCCCAGGGATGTCCTCCGCGGCGATCGCCCCGTAGGGTCGTTCGCCGAACAGATGGGCCGGGTCCTGGAGTTCCCACTCGCTCCGTTCCTCGAGGGCGCGCAGGCCGAACGGCTCCGGGCAGGCACCGATGCAGAGGCCGCAGCCGTTGCAGGCCTCGAGGTCGATGTGGATCGGCACCAGGCCGGACTTCGGGTTGACCTCGTCGCCGACCTCGAGGCAGTGCTTGGGGCAGGCGTCGATGCAGCGGCCGCAGCCCTTGCAGTACTCGGGAACCAGGTAGGGAGTGTGACGCTGCCGGGGTGTCGCGGTGGTCATGACCGGGCCTCTGGCCGGGGCGGAAGATGAGGCTCCCGCGCGTCCTGGAGTGCGCGGATGGCCTGCGCGCAGGTTTCGCAGTCGCGCCCGAGCGTCGGGCAGGGCACGCCGTCGGCCTGGGCTTCGGCGCACGGCGCCATCCCCTTGCTCTGCCAGAAGCGGATGATCTCGGTGATGAGGGCGGGACTGGCGTCCATGGCTCCTCCAGTGATCCATGAGGCTCCGCTCCACCCGGGGTCCTTTGGGGGGCGCGAAGTGGCGAAACGGGACGCATTTAGAGTGGTCGGGAGGCCGTGGGGATATGGCCAAGACTCCATGAGGATTTCTTCACGCCCAGCTCCACTCGGGCCGCACTTCCCACCCGAAGTCCTTCCCCCCGAGTACCTTGAGATGGCGCCCGATCACACCCGTCGGAGGACACCATGCAACTGAGCGTCAAGGGAATGTCCGTGGCCTGCGCAGCGCTCTGGGGAGCGTGCATCCTCCTGCTGGGGATCGCGAACCGGGCCCTTCCGGGATACGGCCGCGCGGTGCTCGACCTGGCCGCCTCGGTCTACCCGGGGTACGACCCGGCCGGCGGGTTCGGCGCGGTGATCGTCGGCACGCTTTACTCGCTGGTGGACGGCGCCGCCGGCGGGGCGGTCTTCGCCTGGCTCTACAACCGGGCGGCGGGTCACCGGTCGTAGCGAACCCGTGGGCGGCGGCCTTCAGGAGCCGAGCCGGCCCTCCCGAAACGCGTTGAGGTACCGGCGACCGTAGGGATCCCGCCCCTCGATCAGGTCCACGACCAGCTGCCAGGTGCCGGTGCCCGGTTCCGGCCCGGCACCGGCCGCCTTCAGCGCCACCGGGTCCACGATGGCGCTGTCGACCCCGGCTTCCCGCGCCATCGCCACGAAGACCCCGTTGATCAGCCGCCGCATCGGCAGGCCGAAGGAGAGGTTGCTGAGGCCGCCGGTCAGGTGGACCTCGGGCTCCAGGGTCCGGCGCAGCTCCCGCACCGCCTCGAGGAAGTCCAGCCCGTTCCGTGGCGCGACGGCGATGGGAAGCACCAGGGGATCCACGAAGAGGGCGGGGGCCGCGAGCCCCTTCCCCGCCGCGAGCTCGACCAGCTTCGCGGCGTTGACGACCCGCTCGGTGACATCGCCCGGGAGTCCGCCGGCACCGATCGCCGCCAGCACCACGGGGCACCCCGCCTCCGCAGCCAGGTCGAGGACATCGAGGCGTTCGAGCGACGCCGAGTTGAGGAGCGGGGGCCCACCCCGCCGTGAGCAGGCGGCGAGGCCGGCGCGCAGCACCGAAGGGCTGGACGAGTCGAGCGACAGCGGCGCTTCGACGACTGCCTCCACCACCGCGACCAGCCAGCGCATCGCCGCCTCGCCGACAGCGGGGTCTGGCGACACCTCGTCGACGTTGAGGTCCAGCCAGGCGGCGCCGCACGCGACCTGGCGCCGCGCCAGCTCCTGCAGGTATGCACAGGCATGGTCCGCGCCCTCCCCGCCCCCCATGCCGTGCTCGATCGCCTCCTTTACGTGCTTCACCGGGAGGCCATCGCGGCGGAGGACCCGGCTGGCGTGCAGGTTCTCCCCGATGATCAGGAAGCGCGCCGGCTCGGAGGTCACAACCACAGGGCCCTCAGGTAGCGAGCGGAGTAGTCAGCCCGTGTCGCCAGCTCGACGTACTCCGCGGCGCTTGCCAGCTGTTCCCCCTGCTGGCGCCGGGCCCGCGACAGGAGGAACTGCCGTGCCCCGATGCCGGCCGCGTTGCCGACCTGGCGGAACCGTTCCCTCGGCAGGCGCGGAAGCAGGCCAATCCGGACGGCGCTGCGCACGTCGAGCCAGGTCCCGAAAGCCCCGGCGATCACCACTTCGTCGAGTTGCCCCGGGTCGAGGCCGGCGTACGCGAGGAGGGACTGGATGCCGCTCTGAATCGCGGCCTTGGCCAGCTGGATCTCGAGGACGTCGCGGCGGTGCACCGTCACGGGCGGCCGACCCCCGGCGGCAGGGGCCAGAATCAGTTCTCCCTCGGTGAGGAGGGGATGATCCCGGCGCAGGTTGCCTCGGGTGTCGATCACGCCGGCTTGCCGCATTTCGGCGACGGCGTCGAGGATTCCCGAGCCGCAGATGCCGCGAGCGGGAACGCCATCCACCGTGCGGATGGTGACCCGGTCGTCCTCGAGGCGCACGGCCTCGATCGCCCCGGGAGCGGCGCGCATGCCGTGGGTGAGATGCGCCCCCTCGAAGGCCGGTCCCGAAGGACAGGAGCAGCTGATCAGGCGGCCGTCGAGGCAGAGCGATATCTCGGTGTTGGTGCCGATGTCCAGAGCGAGCACGGTCCGATCGGAAGCCAGCGCCCCCGAGGCCATCAGCATGGCCACATGATCGCCGCCGACGAAGCCGGCGATGCAGGGGGCGAAGTAGACGGGGGCGCCGGGCGCCGCCGGCAGGCCGAGTTCGGAGGCGCGGCGTTCCAAGGGTCCTGCCCACGACGGGGCAAACGGCGCCGCCCCGAGCCCCACTGTCGGCAACCCGGCCAGGAGATGGTGCATCACGGTGTTGCCAACCACCACCAGCGCGGCCACCTGATCCGGCCGGGCGCCGGCCTCGGCGCAGAGCGCCGTGATGGCCGCGGCGATCGCCTGGCTGGCCTCCTGCTGGAGCCGCCTCGCTCCGCCGTCCGTCGCCGCGGCCCAGGCCAGGCGGCTGATGACGTCCTCGCCGAAGGCGATCTGGGGGTTGGTGACGCCGGCGGAGGCCACCGTCACGCCGTTCCGGAGATCCACCAGGAAGATCGCCAGCTTGGTCGTGCCCAGGTCCACGGCGACGCCGAACGGCGCGGCAGCGGTGGCCGGGACCGGTGGATCGAGCGGCGGCATCTCGCCGAGGCCCTCGACTTGCAGACGCTGGGCACCAAGAAGGGAGTCGGCCGGGAGGTCGAGCCGCAGGTCTGACACGGGATGGGCCTGACAGGCCAGTCGCCATC
>DASWBQ010000348.1:0-3592 GCA_036390535.1 Gemmatimonadales bacterium
CCCCCCCCCCCCACGACTCACGGCAACCGCAGCACCTCCAGCCGCGACGCCCGGACGGCGTTCCGGTAGACGCGCATGGTGGCGGCCTGGAAGTCGGAGGACTTCGCCCGGAAGATGTTGGGGACGAAGGTCTGGGGGTTCAGGTCGAAGAGCGGGTACCAGCTGCTCTGGACCTGGACCATGATCCGGTGGCCCTTCCGGAAGGTGTGGTTGACGTCGGGCATGGTGTACCGGATGGAGTCGGGCCGGTTCGGGGTGAAGGCCACGGGCCGCTCGAAGCTGCGGCGGAACCGTCCCCGGAACGGCTCGCCCCGGACGAGCTGCTGGTAGCCGGCCACCACGAAGCCGGGGTCCTCCTGGCGGGCCCGCGCCGTGTCAGGGAAGACGTCGATCAGCTTGACGACGAAGTCGGCGTCGGTGCCGGTGGTGCTGACGTGGAGCACCGGGGTCACCGGGCCGGCGAGGGTGATGTCCTCGGTGAGTTCCCCGGTCTGGAAGGTGAGGACGTCGGGCCGGCGGCTGGCGAAGCGCTGGTCGCCGGTGAGATAGGGCTGAGGCATGCCACCCGCGATCCAGTCGATGAAGGGCACCGGATGCGCCGGATCGCTGACGTACTGGTCGGCACCCTCCCGGTCGGTGGCCGGGGTGAAGTCGAGGCCGCCCGCGGGCCGGAGGTAGAGGGCCGTCCGGGTGGCGTCCCGGGGCGGCCAGGCGTCGTAGCGGCGCCAGCGGTTGGCGCCGGTCTCGAACATCAGCGCCTCGGGAAGCCCCGGATCCCGCGTCCCCTTGAGGTGGTGCATGAAAAAGGGGAACTGGACGCTGTCCCGGAACCAGACCGCGGTCTTCTGGTCCCAGAAGGCGTGGCCGAGGCGGTCGCCGTCGTCGCGGTTCCACTGCCCGTGGGACCAGGGCCCCATCACCAGCCGATTAGTGGCCCCGGGGCTTTGCGCCTCGATGGCCCGGTAGGTCGCCAGGGGACCGAAGAGGTCCTCGGCGTCGTACCAGCCGCCCACGGTCAGCATCGCCGGCTTCATCCCCTTCAGGTGCGGCTGGAGATTCCGGGCCTTCCAGAAGTCGTCGTAGTTGGGATGGTCGAGCTGCTCGGTGAAGAGCGGGGCGGTGTCCTTGAAGTGCAGCGAGTCGGCCCGGGCGATCGATCCCTGGCGGAGGAAGAAGAGATAGCCGTCGTCGAGGCCCGCCGGCCGAGGGTACTGGGGATCGGCGCCGGGGCCGGCGCGGGGCGCGCGACCGAAGCCGGCGTGGAAGCCGAACCAGTGGGCCAGCTTGAAGGCACCGAAGTGGAAGGCGTCGTCACCGGTGTAGATGTCGGTCATGGGAGCCTGCGGCGAGCAGGCGACCAGCGCCGGGTGGGCGTCGATGCAGCTGGCCGACGTGTAGAACCCCGGGTAGGAGGTGCCGACGATGCCGACCTTCCCGTTGTGGCCGCGGAGGTTTTGGAGCAGCCAGGCGATGGTGTCGTAGGAATCGGTGCTCTCGTCGACGTCGGCCGGGCCACGCTTGACGGCGCGGTGCGGCGTCATGTGGACGAAGGTCCCCTCGGAGCGGTGCCGGCCGCGGACGTCCTGCTGGACGAAGATGAAGCCTTCGCGCTGGAAGTGGAGCGATGGCCCGAGGCGCGCGGCCCACCCGTCGGCGCCGTAGGGCGCGGCGCTGTAGGGGGTGCGGTTCATCAGGATCGGCCAGGGGCGGGTGGTGTCCCGCGGGGCGTAGACAACCGTGAAGAGCTTGACGCCGTCCCGCATGGGGATGTGGTGTTCGGTGCGGGTGTAGTAGGCGCGGACGGTGTCGGGGGTGGAGGGGGGCGGGGCCTGCTGCGCAGAGGCGATCGGCGGGAAGGCCAGGAGGACGGGAACGAGCCACCGCATGGGTCCTCGATCGTGAGAGGTGAGGAGTAAGAAGTAAGGACCGGTGGGGAAGAAGCAAACCGGGGTGGTGCCATCCAGGCCCCCACCCCGTTCCTCACGACTCACGACTCTCGACTCTCGACTGAACAAATGCGCCGCGTAGGAATCGAACCTACAACCTAGTGATTAAGAGTCACTTGCTCTGCCAATTGAGCTAGCGGCGCGGGTTGGTGCGTCGAACGTCGAACGTCGGACGTCGTACGACGTCTGACTTACGACCTACGACTGAACTCCCCATAGCCCCAAGGGGAATCGAACCCCTGTTCCCACCTTGAAAGAGTGGTGTCCTGACCGTTAGACGATGGGGCCGACCGGTCCCCCCGGAAACCATAGCGCTAACGGGATTCGAACCCGTGTTCCAGCCTTGAGAGGGCTGTGTCCTAGGCCTCTAGACGATAGCGCCGTGCACGCCGCACAGGCCCGGAGGGAATCGAACCCCCAACCCCCGGTTTTGGAGACCGGTGCTCTACCAATTGAGCTACGGACCTAACCGCTGCATTCCAGGGGTGGCTGACGGGACTTGAACCCGCAACCTCCGGAGCCACAGTCCGGCGCTCTAACCGATTGAGCTACAACCACCACGGCCCCGAAAACCACCGGACTTCCGGGCCGAAAAAACTACCGCGCCGGGCGGTCCCGGGTCAACCCCTCGACTCGGCTTGATACTTGCTTTCTCCCAGGTTCGATCACGCCCTGGAACCGCCCGGCCGCGGCCCATCACGCCCTCATCCGACGGGGCGGGACCGCCTTGGCCGCGACGACTGCGGCGCGGTCAAAACCTCTTTCTGAGCAGTGACTTAGGGCGTCCCGGCGGCTCGACTTCCCCGGCGCGCCCTGCATGGCTGACCGGCGTCAGGCCATTCCACCTCGTGGCAGTGCGGAGAGCGCTATGTTCAGAGCGAAAATTCGCCACCTGCTGGCCCTCGGACTCGGGACAACGACAACGATCATGGCAGGTTGCGGGAGTGAGTGGACCCCCGGACCGGAGATCGTTGCCCTCGCGACCGTTTCGGGGCTCGGCCAGTCGGGGTACACGGGGACGCTGGTCCCCAACCCCTTCGTGGTGCGCGCGGCAGACCAGTCCGGCAACGCCGCCGAAGGCCTCACCGTAACCTGGCGGGTGGTGTCGGGCGGCGGATCGGTGAGCCCGAGCCAATCGGTGACCGACGCCGACGGCCTCGCCAGCACTACCCTGCGCCTGGGAACCGTGGCCGGGGTGCAGACGGTCGAGGCCGTGCTGGGACGGGGCCAGCCGGTGCAGTTCACGGTGACGGCCCGGGCGGTGGGTGCGCCGGCGCGACTGCTGGTGGTCTCGGGGGCCGACCAGTCGGCCGCCCCCGGGGCGACGCTCGGGGACTCCCTGGTGGTCCGCCTGATCGACGACTTCAATAACCCTGTCAGCAACGTCGAGGTGGTCTGGACGCCAGTGGGCAGCCTGGCCGGCCGGGTCAGTCCCACCAAAGTGAAGACCGACGCCGACGGCCGAGCCGCGGCGGCGTGGACCCTGGGCGAGGCCGGCGGGCCAAAGCAGGTGGAGGCCGCGGTCGGTTCGCTCGACCCGGCCGTGTTCACGGCGGCGGGCACGGTGGTGTACAGTGTCGTCTTCGCCGGCAGCCGCCACACCTGCGCCAACGACGTCGGCGGGGTGTCGTATTGCTGGGGCTTCA
>DASWBQ010000349.1:0-7979 GCA_036390535.1 Gemmatimonadales bacterium
CGCCGGACTGTGGGGGTCCGGATCGAGGACCACCACGCGGTAGCCCATGGTGCGGGCGGCGATCGTGAACATCCGGCCCAGCTGTCCTCCCCCGAGGAGGCCGAGCGTCGCACCGGGGAGGATCATCCGGCCGGAGGGAGCGTCATCGCCCGGACGTCGGCATCGAGTTTCGCGCGGAACGCGTTGAGGCGGGCGCGCAGTTCCGGGTTGGCGCCGGCCACCAGCGCGGCGGCAAAGAGGCCGGCGTTGTGGGCGCCGGCTTCCCCGATGGCGAAGGTGGCGACGGGGATGCCGGCGGGCATCTGCACGATCGACAGGAGCGAATCCAACCCCTGAAGATGCCGGCTCGGGACCGGGACGCCGAGGATCGGGACGGTGGTCTTCGCCGCCAGCATCCCGGGAAGGTGGGCGGCGCCCCCAGCTCCCGCGATGATGCAGGCCAGACCCCGCCCGGCTGCTTCGGCGGCGTACTGGACCAGCAGGTCGGGCGTCCGGTGCGCCGAGACGATCCGGGTTTCGTACGGGATGCCGAAGTCGGCCAGGCGGCGGGCGGCGTGCTGCATGGTGTCCCAGTCGGAGGACGATCCCATCACGACGCCGACCAGCGGAGGCGCGCTCATACCGTAGCCCTCGTCCGCATCATGGTGCCCCGCTCGGCCAGCGCCGCCTGCGCAGCGGCAAGCCGGGCGATCGGGACCCGGAACGGCGAGCAGGAGACGTAGTTCATCTTCTGCGCCTCGCAGAACGCCACGGCGTTCGGCTCACCGCCGTGCTCGCCGCAGATCCCGATCTTCAGGTCCTGCCGGGTTTCCCGGCCCTCCTTCACGGCCCAGGCCATCAGTTTCCCCACCCCGGTGATGTCGAGCACCTGGAAGGGATCGTCCTCCAGCAGCTTCCGGTCGACGTAGAACGGCAGGAACCGGCCGGCGTCGTCACGGGAAAGCCCCCAGGTGGTCTGGGTGAGGTCGTTGGTGCCGAAGGAGAAGAATTGCGCCTCGCGGGCGATTTCGCCCGCGGTCAGGGCCGCGCGCGGCAGCTCGATCATGGTGCCGAGCAGGTACGGCACGGTGATCTGGCGCTGGCGGAAGACCTCCTCGGCCACCTGCCGGACGACCAGGGCCTGCTTGCGGAATTCGTGGACGTGGGCGACCAGGGGGATCATCACTTCCGGCTGGACCCGGCCCTTTCGCTCGGCGACGGTGCAGGCCGCCTCGAAGATGGCCCGCGCCTGCATTTCGGTGATCTCGGGATACATGATGCCGA
The DNA here is from genome assembly GCA_036390535.1 of Gemmatimonadales bacterium. Classification (GTDB taxonomy): domain Bacteria; phylum Gemmatimonadota; class Gemmatimonadetes; order Gemmatimonadales; family GWC2-71-9; genus SZUA-320. The sequence goes on from DASWBQ010000349.1 coordinate 1,264, forward strand.
GGCGGCAGCCGCGGAGCCCGAGCATCGGGTTGACTTCACTCAGGCTCTGGATGATGTGCCGGATCTCCTTCGCTTCCTTGCCCATCTCCACGGCGAGCGCTTCGATCTCCTCGTCCTCCTTGGGAAGGAACTCGTGGAGCGGCGGGTCGAGCAGGCGGATGGTGACCGGGAAGCCCTCCATGGCGCGGAAGATCCCCTCGAAATCGGCCCGCTGCATCGGCAGCAGCTTGGTAAGGGCCCGCTTCCGCCCGGCCTCGTCCTGGGCGAGGATCATCTCCCGCATCGCCATGATCCGGTCGCTCTCGAAGAACATGTGCTCGGTACGGCAGAGCCCGATGCCCTCGGCGCCGAAGTCGCGGCCGCGGTGCGCGTCGGCCGGGGTGTCGGCGTTGACCCTGACCCGGAGATGGCGGTAGCGGTCGGCCCATCCCAGCAGGCGCTGGAAGTTGGGGCCCAGCTCCGGCTCGATCAGGCGGGCGTGTCCGGCGTAGACCTTGCCGCTGGTGCCGTCCACCGTGATCCAATCCCCGGCGGCGATGGTGCGGTTCCCAATGGTGAAGGTGCCCGCCGCCTCCTCCACCGTCATCTCATGGGCCCCGGCCACGCAGGGCTTGCCCATCCCGCGGGCGACCACGGCCGCGTGCGAGGTCATCCCCCCGCGGGCCGTCAGGATGGCGCGGGCCGCGACCATGCCGTGGAAGTCCTCGGGGCTGGTCTCGCGCCGCACCAGGATCACCGCCTCGCCCTTGCGGCCGAGTTCCTGCGCCAGGTCGGCGTCGAAGACCACGGTTCCGGAGGCCGCCCCGGGCGACGCGGGCAGGCCGACGGTCAGGAGGTCCAACGCCGCCTTGGCGTCGATGGTTGGATGGAGCAGCTGGTCGAGGTCGTTGGGGGGCACGCGGGCGACGGCCTCGTCCTCGCCGATCCCGCCTTCGTCCACCATCTCGCAGGCAATCCGGACCGCGGCGTGACCCGAGCGCTGGGCGCGACGGGTCTGCAGCATGTAGAGGTGGCCGCGCTCGATGGTGAACTCCAGGTCCTGGACGTCCCTGAAGTGACGCTCCAGCGTGCGCGCCACCCGCGCCAGTTCCTGGTAGGCCTGCGGCATCCGCTCGGCGAGCTGGGCGATCGGTTCCGGGGTTCGCACCCCGGACACGACATCCTCACCCTGGGCGTTGACCAGGAACTCGCCATACAGCTCGTTGGCGCCGGTCGACGGGTTCCGGGTGAAGGCCACCCCGGTGGCGGAATCCTCCCCCATGTTGCCGAACACCATCGCCATGATGTTCACGGCGGTCCCGAGCGAGTCGGGGATTCCGTGCATGGCACGGTAGTCCTGGGCGCGACGGGTGTGCCAGCTCTCGAAGACGGCCTGGATCGCGCCCCAGAGCTGCTCGGCCGGACTCTCGGGAAAGGGCCGGCCGGTATGCCGCTCGGTGATGGCCTTGAAGTCCCGCACCAGCGCCTGGAACTCCGTCGCCGGGAGGTCGATGTCCCGGGTGACGCCGGCGGCGTGCTTCCGGGCCTCGAGCTGCTGGTGGAACTCCTTCTTCTCGATGTCGTAGACCACGCTCGAGTACATCTGGACGAAACGCCGATAGGAATCCCAGGCGAAGGCCGGGTTGCCGCTCTCCCGGGCCAGTCCCTCGACGGTGGCGTCGGTGAGCCCGAGGTTGAGGATCGTCTCCATCATTCCGGGCATCGAGAGGGCGCTGCCGGAGCGCACGCTGACCAGCAGGGGCCGTTCCCGGTCTCCGAACTGCCGCCCGGTGGCCGCCTCCATCCGCTGCAGCGCGTTGTCGACCTGGGCCTTCAGCCGGGGCGGGAACTGCCGCGACTCGAGGTAGGGTACGCAGAGGCTGGCGGCGATGGTGAACCCCGGGGGCACCGGAATGCCGAGGTTGGTCATCTCGGCGAGGCCGGCGCCCTTGCCGCCGAGGATCTCCTTCATGGTGGCGGTGCCGTCGGCCCGGCCCTGCCCGAAATAGTAGACCAGCTGGCTCAGCGCGTCGGTCATGGAGTGCTCGCGGCCAAAGGTGAGGCGTGGCGGGTGCTGGCGACGTCGCTGTCCACGGGGACCGGGTACCGGCCCGAGAAGCAGGCATGGCAGTACCGGTCCGGCCGGCCGGCGGCCTTCAGCATGCCTTCCAGGGAGAGGTAACCGAGGGAGTCCACCCCGAGGAACGTCCGGATCTCCTCGACGGAGTGGGTTGCGCCGATCAGCTCATCCCGGTTCGGGGTATCGATGCCATAGTGACACGGCCCGATGATCGGCGGGGACCCGAGCCGGAGGTGCACCTCGCGCGCGCCGGCTCCCCGGATCATCGCGACCAGGCCCTTGCTGGTGGTGCCGCGCACCAGGCTGTCGTCCACGACCACGACGGAGCGGCCGTCGATGACTTCGCGCACCGGGTTGAACTTGATCCGGACCTTGGCCACTCGCATGGCCTGGGTCGGGTGGATGAAGGTGCGCCCGACGTAGTGGTTGCGGATCAAGCCGTGCTCCAGGCGGATCCCCGACGCTTCGGAATAACCGAGCGCCATCGCGTTGGAGGAATCCGGCACCGAGAAGACGACCTGGCCGTTGTGGACCGGGTGTTCCCGGGCGAGCTGCCGGCCGATTTCCCGCCGGACCCGGTCCACCGACTCGCCGAACACCCGGCTGTCCGGCCGGGCGAAGTAGACCAGCTCGAAGACGCAGCGGCTGACGGGTCGGCGCGGCAGGCTGGTTAGCGGCACCACCTCGCCGTCGGTGACCCGGACGATTTCTCCCGGTTCGAGTTCGCGAATGACCGTGGCCCCGACCAGGTCCAGGGCACAGGTCTCCGAGGCGGCCACGACGCCGCCGCCCAGCCGGCCGAGGACCAGGGGGCGGAACCCGTGCGGGTCCACCACGGCGTACAGCGTCCGGCCCACGGTGATCAGGAGGCTGTAGGCGCCCTCGAGTTGTTCGAGGGCCTCGCGGATCTGGCCCTCCACCTCCGGGGCCCGGCTCCGCGCGATCAGGTGGACGATGGTCTCGGTGTCGGAGGAGGTGTTGAACAGGGCCCCGTCGGCCACCAGGGCGCGACGGAGCGCATTGGCGTTGGTCAGGTTGCCATTGTGGGCGATGGCCAGTGGGCCGCTCCGGTAGTTGGCCACCAGCGGCTGGGCGTTGGCGAGGACGGTGCTGCCCGAGGTCGCGTACCGGGTGTGGCCGACGGCCACATCGCCCGGCAGGCCGGCCAGCACCGCATCCGTGAAGATATCGCCCACCAGCCCCATGCCGCGGAACACCCTCGGGGTGGCGGCTCCGTCCAGCGCCACGATGCCGGCGCTCTCCTGGCCGCGGTGCTGCAGCGCGTACAGCCCGAGATGGGCGAGGCGCGCTGCGTCAGGGATGCCGGAGATGCCGACGATGCCGCACATGGATCACTCTCCTTCGCCGCTGCTGGTGGCCACGCGGGCCATGCGCCGCGGGATCGCATCGAAGTAGCGCCGCCGCAGGTCGACCACGTCCCACGCCAGCGTGCGGCCTTCGCTCGCCAGCTGAAGGGTTCCCGCCTCGGTGACCCGACCAGCGCCGAAGACCCGGACCCCGTGGCGCCGCGCCACTGTGGCGAGTGCCTGGCGCTGCTCGAACGGCAGCGAGAGGACTACGCGTCCATGGTCCTCGGCGAACAGCAGGGCGCTGGGCGAAAGCCCCGGCGCGTAGCCGCGGAGGTCGAGCCGGGCGCCCAGCACCCGGCCGGCGTAAGGTCCCCCCATGCATGCCTCGGCCAGGGCCACCCCGAGGCCACCGTCCGAGGCGTCGTGGGCGGACCGGATCAGGCCCGCCCCGATCGCGGCCACCAGGAACCGTTGCAGCCGGCGCTCCGCGGCGAGATCCACCGGTGGCGGCGCTCCGCCGACACAACCCCGCACCTCCGCCCAATAGGCGGATCCCCCCAGATGGCCCTGCGTCTCGCCGACGATGCAGACGAGGTCACCCGGGACGGAGAAGTGGCTCCCGGCGCGTGCCTGGACGTCCTCCAGCAGGCCGACCATGCCGACGGTGGGCGTCGGGTCGATCGCTCCGGACGGGCTCTCGTTGTAGAACGAGACGTTGCCCCCGGTGACCGGCGTGTCGAAAGCGCGGCAGGCATCCCCGATCCCGCGGCAGGCCTCGCGGAACTGGAAGAAGACGTCCGGTTTCTCGGGATTGCCGAAGTTGAGGCAGTCGGTGACCCCGAGAGGCACCGCCCCGGTGCAGGCCAGGTTTCTGGCGGCCTCGGCCACCACGCCCTTGCCGCCTTCATAGGGATCGAGGGCCACGTGGCGGGCGTTGCAGTCCACCTTCATGGCGATCCCGAACCGCTCTCCCGGGACGGCAATCACGCCGGCGTCACTGCCGGGGGCGATCGCGGTGGCGCCCTGGACGGTACTGTCAAACTGCTCGTACACCCACCGCTTGCTGGCGACGGAGGGACTGTCGAGCAGGGCCTCGAGGGCACGCTCGACGTCGGGCTCCGGGCCCCTGGGCCTGAGCGCCCGGCGCCGTCCCGCGGCCGCGGATTCGCGGGCCTCGGGGTGGTAGATCGGGCAGTCGTCGACCAGCCGCTGGCCGGGGATCGCGGCGACGGTCAGCCCGTCGTGAATCACCCGGAAGAGCCCGTCGTCGGTCACCCGGCCAACCACGGCACAATTCAGCTCCCAGCGGGCACAGACCGCTTCGATGCCGGCCACCCGCTCCGGCTCCGCGACCACCAGCATCCGTTCCTGCGATTCTGAGAGGAGGATCTCGTACGGCGTCATCCCCGGTTCGCGGGTCGGTACCCGGCTGGTGTCGAGCTCGACCCCGACGCCGCCCCGGGCGGCCATCTCCGCCGACGAACTGGTCAGACCCGCCGCTCCCATGTCCTGGATGGCCACGCAGAGGCCCCCGTGAATCAGCTCGAGGCTCGCTTCGAGGAGCAGCTTCTCGGTGAACGGGTCCCCGACCTGGACCTGCGGTCGCCTGGCCTCGCTCTTCGCCGTCAGCTCTTCCGAGGCGAAGCTGGCGCCGTGGATGCCGTCCCGGCCGGTGCGAGCCCCGATGGCAATGAGCACGTTGCCGACGCCATGGGCGCGGGCCGTGATCAGGTCGCGTTCGCGGAGGAGGCCCACGCACATGGCGTTGACCAGCGGGTTGCCGCTGTAGCAGTCCGCGAAATAGACCTCGCCGGCCAGGGTCGGGACCCCGACGCAGTTGCCGTAGTCACCCACCCCCCTCACGATCCCGGCGAAGAGATACCGGTTCCGGGCGTCGTCGAGCGGACCGAGGCGGAGCGAATTGAGGACGGCGACGGGGCGGGCCCCCATGGTGAAGACGTCCCGCAGGATCCCTCCCACGCCGGTCGCGGCGCCCTGGTAGGGCTCGACGGCGGACGGGTGATTGTGGGACTCGATCTTGAAGGCGACCGCCCAGCCGTTGGGCAGCCGGAGCACCCCGGCGTTCTCCCCCGGACCCTGGACCACCTGCGGCCCCGTCGTGGGGAAGGTGCGCAGCACCGGCTTGGAGTGCTTGTAGGAGCAGTGCTCGGACCAGAGGGCCGAGAAGACGCCCAGTTCCGTGAGCGTCGGCACCCGGCCCAGCATCTCGACGATCCGCTCGTACTCGAAGGCCGTGAGGTTGTGTTCACGGGCGGTCGCCAGGCCGACCGGCCGCTCTCCGGGGAAGGGGGAGGCCCCCGAGGCGACGGTCGCGGTCACTTCTGCGCCTGGGACTTGGCCCGGGCCCTGGCCAGCGCGGCCCGGATATCGACGAAGACCCGGCCCAGGACGCCGGACTGCTCGCTCTTGATGATCTCGGCGAGTTCGCCGGCGTCGAGCCAGAACCCGCTGCAGTGGGCGCAGAAGTCGATCTGGACCCCGTGCAGCTCGGTGGTCACCAGGTCATAACCGTCCTTCGGGCACTTCATGTAATGGAGGCGGCGCTCGGCCTCCTTGGCCTTGGCGGTCTCCATCGCCCGGGTCGTCTTGATCAGCTCGGCGTCGAGCTTGGCGAAATATTCGTCCTCGTTCCGGCTCTTCTTGATGCTCATGGCGATCCTCGAAGGTTGAGCGGGGCGCCGTCAGCGGGCGGCCGCGAAGCTGGTGACGATCGACTGGAACACGCCGAGCCCCGCATCGGAACCCAGGGCCGGATCGGCCAGCCGCTCGGGGTGGGGCATCATGCCGACCACCGTGCCAGCCGGGTTGCAGATGGCGGCGATGTCGCCCTCCGCGCCGTTGGGATTCCCCGGCGCGTCGAGGCTGCCGCCCGGGACGTAGCGGAACACGACCCGCTGGTCCGCCTCAAGCGCCGCGCGCACCTCCGGGGACGCGACATACCGCCCCTCGCCATGCCCGACGGGAATCCGGATGACGGCACCCGGGGCATAGGCCCGGGTGACGATGGTGTCGGTCCGTTCGATCCGGACGTCCACCGGCCGGGAGACGAAGTGCAGGCCCGCGTTGCGCACCAGGGCGCCGGGCAGCAGGCCCGCCTCGCAGAGAATCTGGAAGCCGTTGCAGATCCCGATCACCCCTCCGCCCGCTTCGGCGTGGGCGCGCACCGCGGGCATCACCGGACTGAAACGGGCGATGGCCCCGCAGCGGAGGTAGTCACCGTAAGAGAACCCCCCGGGGAGGATCACCACGTCCGAGCCCTTGAGGTCCCGGTCCTGGTGCCAGATCGACACCGCCTCGGCCCCGACCCGCTCCGCGGCCCGGAGGGT
>DASWBQ010000350.1:0-6107 GCA_036390535.1 Gemmatimonadales bacterium
GCCGACGCTGCTCGCGGGGCTGTCGAAGCCCCTGGACTTGAGGCTCGTGGACCGGCTGGAGTTCGGCTCGGGGGCGGTGGCGATGCGCTACGAGCCGAGGAGGTAGCCCGCTGGCCGGCCCTGCTGGTACACGAGGAGTTGTACTCATGTCGAAGCTGCGGGTAAACGCCTTCGGAATCTCTCTCGACGGATACGGCGCCGGTCCGGACCAGGCACTCGACCACCCGATGGGCGTCGGAGGGATGGCGCTGCACCAGTGGGTGTTCGGCACGAAGACGTTCCGGAAGATGGCGGGCGACTTCGCCGGGTCGCTGATCGGCGACAGGGCCGGCGAAGATGGCATCGACGACGCCTTTGCCGCGCGCGGCTTCGAGAACCTCGGCGCCTGGATCCTGGGCCGCAACATGTTCGCTCCGTCCCGCGGCCCCTGGGCCGACGACGGCTGGACGGGCTGGTGGGGCGACAACCCGCCCTACCACGTGCCCGTCTTCGTCCTTACGCACCATGCCCGCCCGCCGCTCACGATGGAGGGCGGAACGACGTTCCACTTCGTCACCGACGGCATCCACGCCGCGCTGAGCCACGCGAAGGAGGCGGCCCAGGGCAGGGACGTCCGGCTCGGCGGGGGAGTGGCCACCATTCGCCAGTACCTCACCGCCGGGCTGATCGACGAGATCCACCTGGCGATCGCCCCCGTGCTGCTGGGCCGTGGCGAACACCTGTTCACCGGCATCGATGCGGCCAGTCTGGGCTACCAGTGCACGGAGCATGTCGCATCGGAGCACGCCACCCACGTCGTCCTGAGGAAATAGGAGAAAGGCGAAGGCAGCAATGCCACGGACACGCGAGCTCAAGCCGAAGGAGCGCGAGCCATTGCTCGAGGCGCTGAAGACCCGTTTCGAGCAGCACCGGCACCGCCACCAGGGCCTCGAGTGGGCCGACGTGGCAGGGAGGCTGGCTGCCAGTCCTGCCAAGCTCTGGTCCCTGCATGAGATGGAGCGCACCGGCGGGGAGCCGGACGTGGTGGGCCAGGACCGGACGACCGGCGAGTACCTCTTCCATGACTGCGCACCGGAAAGTCCCGCGGGCCGGCGCAGTCTGTGCTACGACCGTGACGCCCTGGAGTCACGAAAGGAGCACCAGCCCGGGAACGCCGCCGTGGCCATGGCGGAATCCATGGGCATCGAGCTCCTGACCGAAGCCGAGTACCGAGCGCTCCAGGAGCTGGGCGAGTTCGACACCAAGACCTCCAGCTGGCTCAAGACCGCGCCAGAGATCCGGAGGCTCGGCGGCGCCATCTTCGGCGATCGCCGCTACGGCCGGGTGTTCGTGTACCATAACGGCGCGCAGTCCTACTACGCCGCCCGGGGGTTCCGCGGCGCGCTCCGGGTCTGACCGGTCGCTCAGTCGGGGATGGCCGCGCCGGGGCTTCGCGGACCGATCGGGAACAGAATGGTGCTGAGCAGGTGCGGTGTGCGACCAGGCGAGGGGGCGTGCCGCGCCGGCGCCATCAGTACCCCGCGTACCTTCGCGATGAGGCCGGCAACCTCCGCCGGGCTGAGCCACAGCGTGAACTGCCGGTAGGAGACGGAATCCGCGGTGGGGTTCGCGCCTTCCCGGTCAAGGTAGGCGCTGAACTCCGCCATGATCGCCGCAACGGAGGCGGCGAAAGCCCGGCGATGATCCTCGGTCGAGATCGTCGCGGCGGCCTCGGCGCTGATCAGGGTCCGGTCCTCACGCAGCCGGTAGAGGCGCTCCACCGCGCCGCGCGCGCGCCGCTCGCTGGCCACCTCGAGGACGCCCGCGTCGGCCAGCTGGCCGATGTGCCGGTAGAGGGTGGCCTTGGACACGTCGGGCAGGCGAGCCCGGAGGTCCGAACTCGACAGGACCCGGCCGCCAGCCATGGCGTAGACAATCCGGAGCCGGACCGGGTGGATCAGCAACTCGATCGCATCAGGCATGGACATAAGATCTCACAAGCGGTACCTTTCTCAAAACTGAGACTAAACCGACAGGTACCTGATGTCTTCATCGATACGAGAAGCCGACCACCTCCCGCCGATCGGACGCCACTACGAGGTCGAGGGCCGGCAGCTCTACCTCCACCGCGCCGGCACCGGGAGACCGACGGTGGTCATCCTGTCCGGGGGCGGGATGTTCGGTCTCGGCTATTTCAACCTCCAGACTCGGATCGCCGAGCAGACCACCTGCGTGGTGTACGACCGGGCCGGCACCGGGTGGAGCGACCCGGTCCCGCTGCCCCGGGGCGTGGGGGTGGTGGCGGACGAACTCCGGCAACTGCTCCGCGCCGCGGAGCTTCCGGGTCCCTACGTCTTCGTGGCGCACTCCCTGGGCGGGCTCTACGCGCGGCGATTCGCCCAGCTCTTTCCGGAGGAGGTCGCCGGCCTGCTCCTGCTGGATCCAGCCCACGAGGACTACCCTGCCAACGAGCCGGAGGCGGCCCGGCGGGCCGCGGAGGAGTGGCAGGGCAAGCCGATGCCCGAGCTGGGTCCGGAGCAGATCGAGGGTTTCCGGCCGATCCTGAACGCGATGTACGCCGAGTGGCCGCCGGAGATCCGGGAGCCGCTGATCGCGCGCCACCTGAGCCCGGCCCAGGTCAGGACCGGCCTGCTGGAAGCCAGCAACGTCGACGCCCTCTATGACGAGATGCGGCGGGGTGGCCCGACCCCCGCGGTCCCGGTGATCGTGTTCACCGCGATGGGGATCGACGCGACCCAGCTGGTCTTCTCCACCGAGGAGGTGGTCCAGGCCCAGAACACGGCCAAGCTGGTGACGAACACGGCCTTCGTGCGATCGGTGCCGGGCGCCGAGAGCCGGGTGCTCGACGAGGCGTCGCACGTCATGCTCCACGTGCAGTGCACCGGCGCCGTGCTCGACGGGGTCCGCGATCTTCTGGCGCGAGTTGCGTGACGGGCGAAGCCGGGCGCACCTTCTTCCCACAGAACGGCTGACCGGCCACCGCACTCAACCTTGGGGGTGGGCATGTCCACCAATACCGTCAAGCTCCATCGCGTCCTCCGGTCGCCGCCCGAGCGGGTCTATCGCGCCTTTCTCGACGCCGAGGCGATGGTCAAGTGGCTGCCACCGCACGGGTTCACCGGCAGGGTGCACCAGGTGGACGCACGGGTCGGCGGCACCTACCGGATGTCGTTCACGAACCTCGCGACAGGCCAGGGCCACTCGTTCGGCGGCGAGTACCTCGAGCTGGTGCCCAACGAGCGCATCGTCAACACCGACCGGTTCGACGACCCGAACCTTCCCGGCGAGATGCGGACGACGGTGTCGCTCAAGGCGGTGTCCTGCGGCACCGAGCTGGCGGTGGTGCAGGAGGGCATTCCCGAGGTCATTCCGGTCGAGGCCTGCTACCTCGGGTGGCAGGAGTCCCTCCAGCTGCTGGCACTCCTGGTCGAGGCCGAGGTCCCATCATGATCCGCAGGCGCGAGGCGCTGATCCTTCTCGCGGGGCTCGTGCTGGGCGGGTCCGCGCGGCCCGTCATGGCCCAGGCCATGCCGGCGGACGTCGGTCCTGGGCGGATCGCCTGGTTCGATCTCTCGACGACCGACCTGGCGAAGTCGAAGGCGTTCTATGGCCAGCTGTTCGGCTGGGAGTTCACCGAGGTGACGGGGACGGACCTCGCGGCGGAGATCGTTTCGGGCGGGGCGTCCATCGGGACGCTCCGGCTGGCCGACGGCCCGATCGGTGCGTTCAACGGGGTCGTGTACGTGCAGGTCGCCGGCATGGCAGCGACCGTGGCGAAGGCGAAGGCACTGGGCGGTAGGGTGCTGCCCGGCTTTCCATTCAATTTGCCCGGGGGCCGAGGGGCGATCGCGCTGGTCGTGGATCCGGGCGGCCACCCGATCGGGCTGTACGACCGGTCGCCGCTGCCCTGAGCCGGCGGTGACTCGGGGTCAGTAGCCCGGCTCGTCGGCGCCTTCGGGGCTCGGCGGCAGGAGGCCGGCGTCCACCACCATGCCCTCGATGGCGTCGGGGATCATCGCGGGCCAGAGCAGGAATCCCTGCAGCAGGACCAGCGGCCGCGGCTGGCGGCCCGTGCCGGCATAGCGACGCCGCGCCCAGAGCTCATAGCCAAACACCCCCAGCCCGCCGACCGCTGCGAAGACCGTCCACGTGGTCACGGCCACCTTCCAGGGCAGGGTGGCGAGCATCCAGGCGCCGGTCCCGTAGGCCAGGAGGAGCCCGCAGAGCCGGAGGCCGCGCATCGCCCGGTTCACTACGATGAAGCAGCCGGTGAAGAGGGTGATGCCGAACAGCATCAGCGCCCACATGATGTCGACGTTCCAGACGGTCACGATGGCTCCGGGGGTGATGGGCGGCAGATAACTATGCGTCGCGCCGGGCCCGGGGTTCAAGGGCGGGCGGCAGGGCGGCAGGGCGGCAGGGCGGCAGGGCGGCAGGGCGGCAGGGCGGCAGGGCGGCAGGGCGGCAGGGCGGCAGGGCGGCAGGATAGCTTTATTAGCTTGGCTCCGGCCGACCACGCTCTACAATCGAGGACCCGATGCTGCCGCCGCTCACTGCGTTCTTGCTTTCGCTCACCGCCTCACCCGCACCCTGCGTCACGGCCACGCCGGCCTGTACCGACTGGGTCGTGCTGGGGGGCGGTCCGTCCCGCTCGATGGTCTACCGGACCCACCCACTCGACCAGCGGAACGAGGCGATCACCCGGGTGTTCGTGCTGATCCACGGCGCGGGGCGGAACGCCGACGACTACTTCCTCTCGGCCACGGCCGCGGGGTTCCTGGCGGGGGCGCTGGAGAACACTCTGATCATTTCGCCCCGGATGGCGTCCAACGACGGCGCCGGCTGCCGCGACGTCCTGGGTGAGGGCGAGATCAGCTGGCACTGCAACACCTGGCGTTCGGGCGGCCCCGCCCTCAACGCGCCGGCGGTGACCTCGTTCGACTTCCTGGACGAGCTGCTCCGGAAGACGGTCCGGAAGGAGGTCTTTCCCAACGTGAAGGCGATCGTGATCGCGGGACATTCCGCCGGCGGGCAGGTGGTGAACCGGTACGGCATGTCGAGCAAGGCGCACGAGAGCCTGGGCGTGCCGGTGCACTACATCGTCTCGAACCCGTCGAGCTACGCCTGGCCATCGAGCGAGCGGCCGACGGCAGCCGCCTGGTCCCTCACCGCCAATCCTCCGGGGTACATCCCCGAAACGGGGGCCGACACGCCGCCGTTCCGCTCCATGGGCGACGGCCGCGGCTGCACCAGCTACGACCAGTGGCCCTACGGGATGCAGAACCGGTCGGGCTACACGGCGAGCCAGTCGGACGAGCAGCTCAAGCGGCAGCTGGCGTCCCGGCGGGTCACTCTCCTGCTCGGCGACCTGGACATCCTGCCGCTGGCGGGTTTCGACGGATCGTGCTCGGCGATGGCGCAGGGCCCGACGCGGTTCGCCCGCGGGCAGGCCTTCGCGAAGTACGTCAACGAGAAGCTGGGCGCGCAACACACCGTGACGGTGGTGCCGCTCTGCGGCCACAACGCCAGGTGCGTCTTCACCTCCAACGTGACGCTGCCGCTGATCTTCCCGGCCCCCTAGCGGGCCGGGTCGGCAGTCACTCATGGAGGTGAAACAATGACGATGTCACGGGCGCTGTCGATCGTCGTGATTCTCTGCGCGCTTTGGGCTGTCGCCATGATCGTGCTCCTGACCCGCGACCTCAAGCGCCGCGGGTACGACACTCCATGGCCGCTGATGGGATGGCGGTTCTTCAGGAACGCCTCGCTCTATCGGGAGGTCACCCTGAAGGAGGACGGGCGCGTCGGGCCGCTCTTCAAAGCGTTTGTCATCCCGATCAACCTGGCTTGGATACTGGCACTGGTGGCGTTGGCGATCAGGTAACCCGAGTCGATCACAGGGGCCGGCGCAGCAGCCGCCCCTCAGGCGGACGGTGAAACCGGTCCCCGGCCTCCCTCGTTGGGTCAGTGGCCGAACCGGTTCCCGTGAGGAGGCCAGCCATGTGGTTCAAGCACCGCGCCTGGATACCCGTCGCCTGGCTCGCCGCCGCGCTGAATGTGGCGGCGGTCTGGTTCGCCGCCCGGCCCGCCGAGCCGTTCCATGCCAC
>DASWBQ010000351.1:0-11730 GCA_036390535.1 Gemmatimonadales bacterium
AGGTCCCAAAGACCATCGCGATGGCCCAGTCCTCGTTGGCGTTCCCGCCGATTTCGGAGACCAGCACGGCCGCGCAGATCGTGACGAAGACATGGATGCCTACGTCGACCAGGTCCAGCCCCAGCCACCTCTTCATGCGCCGCCCTCCGGCCGCTGGAGCAGCGCCTCGCGATGCTGGGTCAGCAGCCGCTCGGAGAACTCCAGCCGGTTCTCCAGCTCGAAGATCTTCTGCTGCAGCAGCTCCACGTCGGCGAGCCGGTCATGGAGCTGGTCGATCTCGGCCCGGAGCGCTGCCGTGTCCCCACCCTTCCCTTCGAGCCGGCGGGCCGCGGCCCGGATCAGGGGCCAGACCAGGATCGCGCTGACGACGATCGAGATCACCGCGACGAACGGCACCCACTCCGGCGGCCCCCCCGGCGCGATGACCACCTGACCGAAGTCGGGCGGGAGCGGCGGCACCGGCGGTACCTGCTGCAGGATCAGCATCCCTCACTCCTTCGGCGAGAGCCGGGCCGGGTCGGCCGGCCGGGTCAGCAACCGTTCGGCAAAATCGAGGCGCTCGTGCAGCTGGCCGATCTCCTCGCGCGTCATCTGCAGATCCTGCGACAGTTCGTCCAGCCGGGCCAGTACCTGCGGGTCACCGGTCGGCAGCGGCGTCCCCCGGATGTGATCGGCCAGCGCCCGGCCGATCGGTCCGGCCAGGACCACACCCATGACCCCGGCGAAGGCCAGGCCGAGGAGGACGCGGATCGGCGCCTCGACGAACGGGGGCGCCTCGGCGATGATGCTCATCCCGCCCAGCAGGGCGACCAGGATGATGACCAGGGGCCAGAGGTTTTTCATGGAGCACCCTCCTCCAGCCGCTTGGGGTCACGCTGGGCCAGGAGTCGTTCCGCAAAATCCAGCCGCTCCTGCACTTCCGACAGCTCATGGCGGAGCACGTCGATCTCGGCGAGCACCTCGGGGTCCGGCCCCACCGGCGGCGCGCTGTCGCCCCGGATGCGGGCCGCCACGGCCTTCCCGACCGGGCTGTAGGAAATCCCGACCAGGGCGCCGCCGCCGAACAGAAAGATGATCGCCAGGATGCCTTCCATCGCCGCCCTTGGGTCAACGGGGTTCGAAGGGGCCTACGACTGCCGTGACGGAAATGTTTCACGCCGAAACAACGGCGTCAAATCAGGTCCACCCGGGTGATCGCCCCGAGCGAGATCGCCACCTCGGTGTCGTCCTGGCCAAGCGGCCGGAGATAGACCTCGTGGGCCGTGATGTGGGTGTCGACGCTGGTCGGGATGCCCACCACCTCGGTGGCGGCGGTGGTGGTGATCCGGACCGGGGTGCCCTGCCCGCCGGCCCAGTCGAGCCGTTCGACGATTTCCTCGTAGGTCATCTGAGTCATGGGTCGTCAGTCCTCAGTCGTGAGTCGTCAGGGCCGCGCTACGGGGTGAGCGGCCTGGGGGCGCCCATCAGCTTCTCGTCGAGGTAGCGGGTCATCAGCTCCCGCAGGTGCACCGACGTCATCCCGCCAGAGATGGAGTGGTTCCGGTCGGGGTACTGCATCATGGTGAACGGCTTGTTGGCGGCGACCAGGGCATTGACCAGCGCCTCGCTGTTCTGGTAGTGGACGTTGTCGTCACCGCTGCCGTGCACCAGGAGGAGGTCGCCCTTGAGCTGCTTGACGTAGGTCAGGGGAGAGCCCAGGTCGTACCCGACGCCGTTCTCCTGCGGAAGCGCGTTATACCGTTCGGTGTAGATGTTGTCGTAGTATTTCCAGTGGGTCACCGGCGCCACCGCCATCGCCATGCGGTAGACGTCAGAACCCTGGAAGAGGCCGTTCAGGCTCATGAAGCCACCGTAGCTCCAGCCCCAGATCCCCATCCGGCTGGCGTCCACGAACGGCAGCTTGGCGAACTCCCTCGCCGCGGCGATCTGGTCCCGGGTCTCGACCACCCCGAGCTGGCGGTAGATGGCCTTGCGGAAGGCACTCCCGCGCGCGCCGGTGCCCCGGTTGTCAACGCTGGCGACGAGATAGCCCCGCTGGGTGAGCAGCAGGTGCCAGAGGTATTGCGACCCGCCCCACGCGTCCATGACCGTCTGGCTTCCCGGCCCGCCGTAGACGAAGAAGAGAATCGGATACCGCTTCGCGGGATCGAAGTCGGCCGGCTTCATCAGCCAGGCGTTCAGGACGGCGCCGTCCGCGCCGGCGACTTGGAGGAACTCGTGCCCCCCGGAGCGAAGCGCCGCGACGCGCCCCTTGAGGGCCGCGTTGCCGGCCAGGACACGCAGTTCGCGGTGCCGCGGCAGGTCCACCAGAGCGGTGGTCGTGGGCAGCCCGAGCCGGGAGTAGGTATGGAATGCGTACCGAAACCCGGGCGCCGGAGCATAGCCGTTGGAACCGGCGCGGTCCGCCGGGGAAAGGCGCTCCGCCCTGCCCTTGCCGTCGAGCCGGGTCCGCCAGAGGTACCGCTGGGCGGGGTCGTCCGGCGACGCGACGTAGTAGAGCCAGCCGCCGGCGGCATCCACCCCGACCACATCGAGGACGTCGAAGGCCCCGGGCGTCAGCAGCCGGAACTCCTTGCCGTCACGCGACGCCAGGTAGGCGTGACGCCATCCGTCCCGCTCGCTGACGAAGGTGAAGTACTTGCCCCCGTCGACCCAGACGAGGCCGAGGGCGCCCGGCGGGAAACTCTGCGTGTCCACGACGTCCACCCAGGCGCTGTCCCGGTCGACGAACAGGGTCCGGACGGCACCGGTGCGGGCATCGGCGAGCACCACTTCATTGGCGTTCTGGAGCCGGTTCAGCCGCTGGACCAGCAGCTCGTCGCTGGAGGCGGCCCAGTCCATCCGGGCGAGGTAGTGGTTGCGGGGATCGCCCTCGAAGCGAAGCCACGTGGTCTCGCTGCCGGCCGCGTCGACAACCCCGATCCGGGCCGCCGAGTTCTCCTCCCCGGCCTTCGGGTACTGAATCGGCACCACCTGCGAGTAGAGCGAATCGGTGTTGCGGAGCAGGAAGAAGTCCCGGACCCGGTCGGCGGTCAGCTGCCAGTAGGCAATCCGGCGCCCGTCGGGACTCCACTGCCACCCGTCGTGCAGGCCGAGCTCTTCTTCATAGACCCAGTCGAAATTGCCGTTGATGACGGTGCGCGAACCGTCGCGGGTCAGCTGGGTGACCGCCCCGGTGGCGAGTTGCTCGACGTAGAGGTTGTTCTCGACGACGTAGCCGACCCGGGTCCCGTCCGGCGAGAACTTCGCGTACATCAGCGTGGACGGCTGTGCGAAGGTCCCGATCTGGCGGAGCGCCCCGGAGGTCCGGTCGAGGACCCAGTAGTCGCCGCGGGTGTTGAGCCGCCAGACCGGTTTCGAGTTGGTGAAGACCAGGAGATGCCGCTGCCCGGCCGACCAGCTGTAGTCGTCGATCGCCAGCGGTTCACGGCGCCCCGGGAGCGTCAGGCTGGCCGCCGTGACCAGCACGGTCCGGGCGCCGGTCGCGGCATCGTACCGGACGATGTCCCGCCCGGGCCCCGATGCCGCGTCCTCGACCGTGGTGTAGCTGGCCCCGTCGAGCCACACGGCCGGGCCGAAGGACTCGGGCCGGAACTCCGGCGTGCCGAAGATCCGGGAGACGGTCAGCAGGGACGGATCGGTCTGCTGGGCGGCGAGGGGGGCAACGGCGGCTGCCAGCAGAGCCAGCGACGCACTCAGCCGGCGGAGCATGGAGGCAGGGTCGATCATGGGTGAAAGATACCGCCACCCCGGTGCGGACCGCCTCCGGGTGGCGGCCCTCCCCTACCGGTCCGCCAGGATCCGGCGGAGGAACCGGCCGGTGTGACTGGCCTCGGCCCGGGCGACCGCTTCCGGGGTGCCCTGGGCCACGATCCGCCCCCCGCGGCCGCCGCCCTCGGGGCCGAGATCGATCACCCAGTCGGCGGTCTTGATGACGTCGAGGTTGTGCTCGATCACCAGGACGCTGTTGCCCTTTTCCACCAGCCGGTGGAGGACCTCGAGCAGCAGCCGGACGTCCTCGAAGTGGAGGCCGGTGGTCGGCTCGTCGAGGATGTACAGGGTCCGTCCCGTGTCGCGCTTGGCGAGTTCGGTGGCGAGCTTGACCCGCTGGGCCTCCCCGCCCGAGAGGGTCGTCGCCGACTGGCCCAGGTGGAGGTAGCCGAGCCCGACGTCATTGAGCAGCTCGAGGCGCTCGACGATCCGGCCCTGGGCCTCGAAGAAGTCCAGCCCGTCCGCCACCGTCAGCTCGAGCACGTCGGCGATGCTCCGGCCCCGGTACCGCACCTCGAGCGTCTCGCGGTTGTAGCGCTTCCCCTTGCAGACCTCGCACGGCACGTAGACGTCGGGGAGGAAGTGCATCTCGATCTTGACCAGCCCGTCTCCTTCGCACGCCTCGCAACGCCCGCCCTTGACGTTGAAGGAGAACCGGCCGGGGCCGTAGCCCCGCATCTTCGATTCGGGCAGCTGCGAGAAGAGGTCGCGGATCGGGGTGAAGAGCCCGGTGTAGGTCGCCGGGTTGGAGCGGGGCGTGCGGCCGATCGGGCTCTGGTCGATGTCGATGACCTTGTCGATCTGGTCGAGGCCCTCGATCCGGTCATGCGCCCCCGGCACCATCCGGGCACGGTAGAGGTGGCGCGCCAGAGACCGGTACAGGATCTCCGTCACCAGGGTCGACTTCCCCGATCCCGACACGCCAGTGACCGCCACGAAGAGGCCGAGCGGCACCTCCACGTCGAGGCCGGCGAGGTTGTTGGCCCGGGCGCCGATCACCCGAAGGGTCCGTCCCGGGTTGGGCGCCCGACGCGAGCGCGGCAGGGGAATCCGGAGTTCGCCCCGGAGGTAGCGGGCCGTCAGGGAATCGGGGCTCTCCAGAATCCGCTCGACGGGCCCTTCCGCCATGACCCGGCCACCGTGGCGGCCGGCCCGGGGCCCCAAGTCGATGACGTGGTCGGCGGCCCGGATGGTGTCCTCATCGTGCTCGACGACCAGGACGGTGTTGCCCAGGTCCCGGAGCCCCTGGAGGGTGTGGAGCAGGCGGACGTTGTCGCGCTGGTGCAACCCGATGCTGGGCTCGTCGAGGATGTAGAGGACCCCGACCAGCCGCGACCCGATCTGGGTCGCCAGCCGGATCCGCTGGGCCTCGCCCCCCGACAGGGTGCCGGCGGCCCGCCCCAGGGTGAGGTACTCGAGGCCGACGTCGCGCAGGAACCGGAGCCGGCTGGCGACTTCGCGAATCACCGGGCCGGCGATGTCGGCATCGACCCCGCCAGGGAGGTCACGCCCCAGGGGCACGCTCTCGAAGAAGGCGAGCGCGTCGTCGACGGAGAGGTCCACGACGTCACCGATGCCCCGGCCCGCCACCTGCACCGACAGGCTCTCCGGCTTGAGCCGCCGCCCGCCACAGGCCGGGCAGGGCATCTCGACCATGAACTCGTCGAGCTGGCTCCGCACCGCATCGCTGGACGTCTCCCGGAACCGGCGCTCGACATTCCGGAGAATCCCGTCCCACTCGCTCTCGTATTCCCCGCCGCGCCCGCCTTCGGCCGCGAACTTGAACACCCGGCCGGGCGCGCCGTCCAGCAGGATCCGGCGGGCCGCCTCGCTCAGCTCACGCCAGGGGGCATTGAGGTCGAACTTGTAGGCGCGCGCCAGGGTCGGGAGGACCACCTTCCTGAGGTACCCCGAGGGCTCGCCCCAGGGCAGCACCACTCCCTCGAGGATCGAGATCCCATGATCGCCCAGCACCAGTTCCGCATTCGCCACCCGGCTGGTCCCCAGGCCGTGGCAGTCCGGGCAGGTGCCGAACGGGGAGTTGAACGAGAACTGCCGCGGCTCGAGCTCCTGGAAGGAGTGGCCGCAGGCCGGACAGGCGAGCTTCTCCGAAAAGAGACGGGCCGACGGGCCGACGGGCCGACGGCCGGCAGCTGCTCCAGCCCGTCTGCCCGTCCGCCCGTCCGCCCGTCCGTCGGCCGGCACCACTTCCACGATCCCATCGGCGACCCGAAGTGCCGTCTCGACCGAGTCGACCAGTCGTCCCCGGTCCGCCTCCCGCACCACGAGCCGGTCGACCACCACCGCGACGTCGTGGTTCTGGCGCCGGTTGAGCGACGGGACCCGCTCGAGGTCGAGGGTCTCCCCATCGACGCGGACTCGGACGAAGCCCCGCTTCCGCAGGTCCTCGAACAGGTCCTTGAACTCGCCCTTGCGGCCCCGCACCACCGGGGCGAGCACCTCGATCCGGGTGCCCTCCGGCCACTGGAGGATTGCGTCGGCGATCTGGGTCGGGCTCTGGCGGGCGACCGGCGTACCGTCGTTGGGACAGAGCGGGGTGCCGGCCCGGGCCCAGAGCAGCCGCATGTAGTCGTAGATCTCGGTGACCGTCCCGACCGTCGAGCGGGGGTTGTGGCCGGTGGTCTTCTGCTCGATCGAGATGGCGGGAGAGAGCCCCTCGATGCTGTCCACATCGGGCTTTTCCATCAGCCCGAGGAACTGGCGGGCGTACGCCGAGAGTGACTCGACGTAGCGGCGCTGCCCTTCGGCATAGATGGTGTCGAAGGCCAGCGAGGACTTGCCGGACCCGGACAGCCCGGTGATCACCGTCAGCCGGTTGCGCGGGATCGCAACGGTAATGTTCTGGAGGTTGTGCTCGCGGGCGCCGCGGACGACCAGGGATTCCTGAGCCATAGCCCCGCAGGATAGCCGCGATTCGCGCCCGACTCAACACCCCCGTCCGGGCCGCGTGGCTAGGTTTCGGGCATGAATCGGCGAGTGGTCGGAACCACCCTGGTGGGCGTCTGGCTGGCCTGCCTCGGCTGGCTGGCGGCGCGGGAGCTGGGACCGGGACCGGAAGGCAGCGCCCCCCGCGCCACCGTGCGGCTGGCGCCGGGCGCAGCGTTCTATGCGGTCACGCTCGCCGGACGCCAGATCGGCACCGCCGGCGTGACCCTGGACACCACCACCGTCGGCTATCGGCTGACCGAGGTGATGGCCCTGGACCTCCCCGCCGGTTCGGGGCGGCGACGTGACGTGATGCGCGCCGAGGCGAGCCTCACGCGGTCGCTCCATCTGGCATCGGCGCAGACCAGCGTCAGCGAGGGCGGCAGGGGCCAGACGCTCGAGGCAGAGGCGCGGGAGGACAGCAGCCTCGTCCTCCGGATCCGGCGCGAACGGACGGAACTCGACCGGATCGTGCTCACCCCCCCCGAGGTGCCCCTGACGGTCCCGGGCGCCATTCCGCTGCGGCTCGCCGCCGGCCGGTTGCTTCGGCCAAGAGGGGAACAGGCGGCGGTCGTCGTCGACATCCTCGCCCGGGTGGTGCGAGGCGGCCCGGTGCGGGTCGGGATGGACTCGGTCTTCATCGTGGCCGACAGCGCGACCCTCGACCCGGCGACCGCCCGCTTCGTCCCGGTGGCGGGAGACTCGGTGCGGGCCTGGCGACTGGAGCGGCCCAGCGACGCCGGACTCCCGATGGTGGACTGGGTCGATGCCCGCGGCCAGGTGATCCGCCGCGAGCATGCCTTCGGGATCGTGATCGAGCGCTCGCCCTTCGAAGTGAACTACACCAACTACCAGACAGCCCTGCGGCAGAGTCCTGCCGCCGAAATGGCCGTGCCGGCGGGTGCTCGCCGGAGCATTGATGACACCCTGGGCCGGCCAGTGGCAACGGCCCTTCGGCGGGTGGTGGTCTCCCGCTGGGATGGTCCGGCCTGGGCCGGTAGCGTGGAGGCGCTCGCCGGGGGGCGCCAGCAGGTCGTCGGGGACACGGTCGAGATTCGGCCTTACCCGGGCGGAGGAGAGAGTACGACGGCTTCGCCGCATCGGCGCAACACCGCCCCGACCGCCGCAGCCGACGAGAGGATCCTCGCGACGGCCCTCTCCGAGGCCCTGACGGGTACTACCGAGGGCGGGGACACCCTGCCTGCGCTGGCACGGTGGGTGGCACGTGCCGTGCAATATGTCGACAGCGACGGCGCACCGACCGGAAGTCTGACAGTCGCGCGCACCCGGCGCGGTGGCGTCGAGGGCAAGGTGGCGCTGCTGGTCGCACTGGCGGAGCTGGCCGGCTATCGGGCCCGGCCCGTCTACGGGGTGGACGTGAGTCGGGACCCGCTCCCGGCCCACCAGTGGGTAGAGGTCTGGCGGAACGGTTGGGAAGCGGTCGATCCGGTATTCGGGGAAGCACCGGCATCGACGACGCTGCTGCGGATCGGCGAGGGCGCTTCGATGCGGCCGCTGGTGATGGTGCCACAGGTAGGGGGACTCCGGGTCAGGATGCTGCCATGATCAGACTGGTCAACCTCGTCAAGCGCTACGGGACGTTCACCGCGGTGGACGGCCTCAACCTCGAGATCCCCCCGGGGACCCTCTACGGCTTCCTGGGGCCCAACGGCGCCGGCAAGACCACCACGATGCGGATGATCGCCGGGATCCTGCGGCCGACGACGGGAACCGTCGAGATCGCCGGCCAGGACATCGCGGCGAATCCGCTGGCCGCCAAGTCCCGGCTGGGCTACATCCCCGACCGTCCCTTCGTCTACGACAAGCTGACCGGGGCGGAGTTCCTCCGCTTCACCGCTTCCCTCTTCGGCCAGGAAGGACCGGCCATCGAGCGGCGGATCGAGGAACTGCTCGACCTGTTCGAGCTGACGCCGTGGAAGGACGAGCTGACCGAGTCCTACAGCCATGGGATGCGCCAGAAGCTGATCATCTCGAGCGCCCTGGTACACCGGCCCGAGGTGATCGTCGTCGACGAGCCGATGGTCGGCCTCGACCCGAAGAGCGGCCGTCTCCTCAAGGACCTGTTCCGCGGCTTCGTGAACCACGGGGGCACCGTCCTGATGAGCACCCACACGCTCGAGATCGCCGAGGGCATGTGCGACCGGATCGCGATCATCCGGGGCGGCAGGCTGATCGCCGAGGGCACCATGCCGGAGCTGCGCGAGCAGCACGATGCCGGCGACGCCACCCTCGAGGAGCTGTTCCTGAAACTGACGGGGGGCCTGCAGGAGCGGGAGCTGAGTGACCTCTTCGCCGCTTGACCTCGCGGGGCGCGCGCCGGCGGTCCCGCCGCCGCTGCCCCAGCCGCACCTCTGGAAGGTGCTGGCCCCGCAGTGGCGGAGCGCCCTCGCCCGGCTCCGCCAGGACCGGAGCATCGGCCGGACGCTGCTGTTCGCCACGGTCGGACTGGTCTTCTGGCTTGCGGTCTTCGGGATCGCCCAACGGGTCCTGGGGTACTTCCGGGGCGTGGAGGAGATCGGCAGCCTCCTGGCGGGGAAGATGCTCGCCATGATGCTGCTGGCCTTCGGGGGCATCCTGCTGCTGTCGAACCTGGTCACCTCGCTGTCGACCTTCTTCCTGGCGAAGGACCTCGACATGATGGTCGCGGCGCCGATCGACTGGCTCCGCTTCTACCTGGCCAAGCTGCTGGAGACGATGATCCATTCGTCGTGGATGGTGGTGCTGCTGGCGCTGCCGATCCTCACCGCCTACGGAACCGTCTTCGATGGCGGCCCGCTGTTCCCCTTCGTGGCGATGGCGGCGATCGTGCCGTTCCTGATCCTGCCGACGGTGGTGGGGAGCGCCGTGACGCTGCTCCTGGTGAACATCTTCCCCGCCCGGCGGACCCGTGATCTCCTGACCCTGATCGCCGCCGGCGCGGTGGCCAGCGTGGTCCTCCTGCTCCGGGTGATGCGGCCCGAACAGCTGGCCCGGCCCGAGGGGTTCGCCAGCCTGGTGGACTTCATCGCGGTCCTCCAGACGCCCTCGAGCCCGCTGCTGCCGAGCGAGTGGGCTTCCCAGATCATCATGAACTGGCTGATCCGGGTGTCGGACCCGCTGCCGATCGCCCTGCTCTGGAGCACGGCGGGGGCATTCGTCGTCTTCGGCGCGATGCTTCATCACCGGCTCCACGCCGAGGGGTACTCGAAGGCGCAGGAGGGGGCCAACGCCTACGCCCAGGGGCGGGGGTGGCAGCGGGTCATGCGGGTCACCCTGGGGTGGCTGCCGGTCACCCGGCGCGAATTCATCATCAAGGACCTGCGGGTCTTCTTCCGGGACACGACCCAGTGGAGCCAGCTGATCCTGCTGGCGGTCCTGCTGCTGGTCTACGTCTTCAACATCCGGGCGCTGCCCCTGTTCAGCGGGGAGCGGGTGCCCTTCTCCCTCGTCACCCTGATCGTGTTCCTGAACCAGGGCCTCGCCGGCTTCGTGCTGGCGGCGATCGCCGCCCGGTTCATCTTCCCGTCGATCTCGCTCGAGGGCCGGCAGCTGTGGTTGCTGCGATCGAGCCCGCTCGACGTCCGGGCGCTGCTCTGGAGCAAGTACTGGATCGGCACGCTGCCCCTGCTGGTGCTCGCCGTGGGCATCACCTGGGTGACCAACCGGATCCTCCAGGCCTCCCCCTTCATGATGGCGGTGAGCCTCGGCACCATTGTCAGCTTCACCCTCGCCGCGGGGGCGCTGGCCCTGGCGATGGGCGTGTTCTATCCGCAGTTCGAGACCGAGAACGCCGCCCAGATCCCCACCAGCTTCGGCGGCCTGCTCTTCATGATGTCGAGCATCTCGCTGCTGGGGGTGCTGATCGCCCTCGAGGCCGGCCCGGTGGCCGGCTATCTCCGCCGCGTCCGCGACGGCGGCACGTTCGTGCTGACGGGTGAGCTGGTCTTCGCCCTCGGGCTGGTGGTGTTCGTCTGCGCGGCCACGGCCTTCGTCTCCCTCCGCCTGGCGCTCCGGCGGCTGGAGGCCCTCGAGACCTAGCGCCCGCTTTCCCGCCCCTCCTCGCCTTTTCCGGGTACCGGCTTCCGCCGGCGCCCATCCCACTGTGGGCATTCGCCGCGGGCCATCTCCGGTCCCGCGGCGCTCACCCCCCACAGGAGGGAGCGATGCGACGATTCATTTCCACCCGGGTCCTCGTGCCGGCCGTCACCGCGCTGGCCGCCGCCGCGTGCGACGCCCCGATGATCCCCACCGACCCGGTCCGCCCGGAGACCACGTCCGCCGCGGCGACCGCGCCCCTGAGCCAGCTGGACCGGCAGGAGCGTCTGGCGCAGCGCCTGGCGGTCGCGCTCGGGCAGGCCGGTCGGCGACAAGCCCTCAGCGCCAGGCTTCGGCAGGCCACCGGCGTCGAGCAGAAGGTCCACTTCCAGTTGCTGCTCGGGTCGGAAGCCGGCTCGTGGCGGCGGGCCCTCGCCGAGGGAGGCAGCGGGGGCGAGGCGGCCCTCACCGCGGAGCTGGCCGACCTCGGCCCGCTGGAGGTCTATCTCCCCGTCCCCGAGCATCGCAGTCGCTGGGCGGGCGGCGCCGATCTCCTCGTGGCGACGGCGGTGGAGGACGGAGCACCCCCTGCAGCGTTCGACGTGACCGGGCGACGCTTCATGCTCGATCCGGCTCGGCCGCCCGAGCGGCCGGTGCTCGCCCTGGTGCCGGCGGAGCAGTCCTTCTCGGCCAGCGGCGACATCTTCTGCCTGGATTG
Organism: Gemmatimonadales bacterium; assembly: GCA_036390535.1. GTDB lineage: Bacteria > Gemmatimonadota > Gemmatimonadetes > Gemmatimonadales > GWC2-71-9 > SZUA-320. The sequence goes on from DASWBQ010000351.1 coordinate 11,471, forward strand.
CGGCGGGGGAGGCTCGTCAGCCCTGACCGCCCCGGGCCTCTACATGACCTACGCGGCCTTCACCAGCACCTACGAAGGATGGCTCAAGGGCAACCCCGAATTCGAGACCCACGTGCTCGGGCAGGAGGGCGGGACCTCCTCCCTGACGCCGTACCAGTGCGCCGGCGAGCGCGCCGGCGGCGCCTACACCTACGACCAGAATGCGAAGACCTGGAGCGGCAGCGTCATGCTCTTCTCCCAGGCCCAGCTCGACGCCTACC
>DASWBQ010000352.1:0-5784 GCA_036390535.1 Gemmatimonadales bacterium
GGTGATGATCGGCCGCCTGATGGCGTTGTCGGAGATGAACATGCCCTACTCCTTGGTGACGACGACGGCGGTGCCGGGCGCCAGGCCACCCGCGCCGGCCTGCAGGATCGAATCTCCCGCCGCAACCCCCGAGAGGATCTCGACCATCTCGAGGACCTCGTCGCGGAGGCCCAGGGTAACGGCCACGGTCTCCACCTTGCCCCCGCGAATGCGCCGGAGGGTCGGCAGCGCGCCCCGCTGGTCCAGCGCCGCGATCGGCACGGCCAGCGCGTCCCGCTCCTCGGCGGTGACCCGGCCCCGGGCGAACAGCCCCGCCACCAGGCTGCTGCCCCGGTTGGGGATCGCGACCGTGATCCGCACCTGGCGGGTTCCCGGGTCCACCGCCGGATTGATCCGTTGGACCTGGCCGGCGAAGACCTGGCCTTCGTACCCCGACACGTGGAATTCCACCAGCGAACCGACCTTGAGTTCGGCCAGCGCGGATACCGGAACCATCGCTTCGAGACGCATGCTGCTCGGGTCGACCACCGTGAAGAGCGGGTTGCCAGTCTGGACGACATCCCCCTCGCTGACGGTCCGCTCGCTCACCACCCCCGCGAAGGGGGCCCGCAGCCGGGTCTTCTGCAACTGGCGCTCGGCGCCAGCGAGGACCGCCCGGGCGTTCTCGAGCTGGGCGTCGGTTGCCACCCGGGTGCGCTCGGCGATCTCGAGGTCGCGCTCGGCGATGGCGCCGCCGGCGGCCAGGCGCTGGGCCCGGTCCCATTCCTTCGCGGCGACCTGCGCCGCGTTCTCCGCCGACAGCAGGCTCATCCTGGCGGAGCGGTGCTGGTCGGTGACCACCGACTCGTCGATCGCGCCCAGCAACTGGCCGGCCGTGACCGCCTGGCCGGCTTCGACCGCGACCCGCACGATGCTGCCGGCGACTTCCGCCCGGATCACCGCCACCCGTTCCGGCACCAGCTCGCCGGAGAGCGAGGGCCCAGCCCGGAGCGTCCGCGCCGCGAGGACGAGAATGTTCTCCGCTCCCACGGTGGCGGTCGCCGGCGCCTGGGCCTCGGCGGCGGCGCCGGAGGGCCTGCCGCAGCCCGAGGCCGAGGCGGCAGCGACCAGGAGGATGCCAGGGAGGAGGCGGGGGATGGCGTGGCGGTCGGTCATGGCGTGGTCCCCGTGCCGGGGAGGGCGGTCTGGGCGGTGGTCTGGCGCCGCGGCGCGGCAGTGGTCATCTGGGGAGCCTGACTGGCAGGGGAGGCGCCATTCCCGAGCGGCAACTCGTCGAGCAGGGCGACCCGCACCCGGGCGATCAGGAGCGCACGGGCCGCCTCGACCCGAACGGACTCCGCGGTCTGCAGCGCGAGGCGCGCGTCGAGCAGCTCGGTCTGCGTGGAGAGCCCCTCCCGGAACCGCAGGTCGGCGATTTCGTAGGCGCGCTGTGCCTCGCGGACCGTCCCGTCGCTGGACTCCCAGGCGGCCTGAGAGGCGTCGAGGGAGGCCAAGGCGCTCCGCGCATCCACCCGGGCGTAGCGCTCCGCCTGGAGCCGGCGGGCGCGGGCCTCGGAGAGCCCCGCCTCGGCGGCGAGTTTGTCTCCCTTGATCCGTCCACCGGTGAAGATCGGCAGCTGGATGCCGAGGCCGACGTTCCAGTTGGTGAAGTAGGTCGGGTTGGTGGGGCTGAGGTTGGCGGGGTATCCGACGTTCCCGTAGTCCGAGGTCAGCAGCAGCTGCGGGTAGTGCTGGGAGCGGGCGGCCTTGAGCAGGCCTTCCTGGGCCACGACCGCCTCCGACGCCTGACGCACCGCCAGGCGGTTGTCGATCGACGTGTCGACCGGCTTCTTCACCAGCTGGGCCAGCGTCGGGGTGTCGCCGAAGGTGGTGTCCACCAGATTCATCTGCAGGGTCAGCGGGACGTCCACCGGAAGGTCGAGCAGCTGCTTCAGTTGGACGTAGGCGACTTCCCGGTCGGCCTGCCGGACGATGGCGTTGGTGCGCTGGTTGTCACGGGCCACCCGGGCGCGGAGCACGTCGAACTCCGGCTGCGCTCCGACCGCCCGCCGCTGCTCCGTCTGTTTCAGCGTCGATTCCGCCTGGGCCAGGGCGCTCTCGGCGATCAGGACCTGGTAGTCCGACGCAATCGCCCCGTAGTACGCCTGGACGACGTCAAGGGTCAGCTGGGCGGCCGCGGAGCGCATCCCGAGATCGGCGGTCCGCCGGCCGGCTGCCGCGGCCTGGCTCTGGCCGGCGATCCGGCCGCCGGCGAACAGGCTCTGCGAGAGCGACAGCCCCAGGCCGTAGGTGTTCTTGCGGCCGAAAGGGAGGGCGTCCGTTCCCGAACCATCGTCGCCGCCGGTCGAGTCCGAGTCCCCCCCGAAACTGAACCCCTCAAACTGGGAGCGGAGCAACCGGCTGAAGTACAACGACGCGTTCAGTTGGGGGTACCATTCGGACCGGGCCCGGTACTGGTCGCCGCGGGCGCGCAGCACGGCCGCCTTGGCGAGTTCGAGGCTCGGGCTCGCGGGGACAGCCAGTCCGAGCGCCTCCTCGAGCGTCAGGGTGCGGGGAGCGCCGGCCTGCTGTGCCGGGAGGGCCCGGACGAGGCCCCCGAAGGCCGCCGCCACCATGATCGCCGTGATCGTCGCTCTCATGCCGGTTGATCCTGCCTGGAAGAGTCCGTCTTCACCCCCACGCCAATGGCGCGGAGGAACATCTCGATGTACTGGGTCAGCGCCCGATCGGGGTCGTTCTGGTACAGGTCCGGCATCGCGTCACGCCCCATCGCATCCGCGAAGAGCGCTCCCATCAGCATCGGGGCGGCGATGTCGGGATCGAAGGCGGCCGTCGCCGTGCCCTGGGCCTTGAGGCGGCGGAGATAATCCGCCAGCGACCGGGTCGCGAGGGCCGGTGGGCTGCCAGGGGGCAGCATCTCGGGGTGCTCCTCCATCTCGGCCATGCACGTCCGGATGAAGGCGCGGCGCTCCCGAAGGTGGCGGAGCTGATTGCCCGACCACGCCAGCAGGTCCCGCATCGGGTCCTGCGGGTCGTCCGGGAGGGGAACCCGCGGGGCGTGGGTCCCCTCGCAGGTGATCGCCTCCTGGAGCAGCCGACCCTTCGAGCCGAAGTGGCGGAAGAGGGTGATCTCGCTGACATCCGCCGCCCGCGCGATCCGGCGGGTGGTGGCGCCACGAAAGCCGACCTCGGAAAAGACCGAGACGGCGGCCTTGAGAATCCGGTCACGTACGTCCATGCGCGAGATACTAACAATCCGTGGACGTGTTAGCAAGTACCTACTTGCGCAGCCATAAGTCGTTATCCGCAATTACATTAGGACCATGAGACGTCGCAATCGGCGCTCCGGTTCCACCACACCCCACTGCCGGGCGGTTCTTCTTGCCTGCCTGATCGGCGCCTGCTCGGTCCCGCCCGCTGGTGCTCCAGCCGGCCCGCTTGGTGAGATCGTGGGGCTGGAACCCGCGCCTCGGCTGCTCACCGGCCCGACCGCGGTTCTGTTCTGGCTGCCCGCAGGCGATACCCTTACCGCCGAAGAGCGCACCGCCGCACGCGAAGGGCTCACCGCTTCGGCGGCCACGCTCCGCCACCTTCTCGGGGTGTACGGAATTCCGGTGACGGGAGTGTCAGTGGAACAGGTCTACGTCCAGGCGCCGGGGGCGCCGCGCCGGACCGTCATGCTCGGCGGGCTCGACTACCCGTGGGGGCTGGTCCTGGTCGACCCGGGGTATCCCGAGCAGATCATCACCGGACCGGTGAAGCCCGAGGAGCTCGAGGACCTGGCCTGGGACTACTTCCTGCTTGAGGAGGGCGTGGTGGGCCCCGAGCGGTCGGCCGCGGCTCAAGTCCCGGCGCGGCGCCGCCAGAACCAGTATGCCGGCAGTCCGAGCGCCACCACGCCGAGACCAACGACCGTTTGCCGGAGCGGCTGGCTCACGATGGTGTTCAGGACGATCGCGGCGGCGGAGAGGATGAACAGGAGCGGCGTCCAGGGATAGCCCGGGACCCGGAACGGCCGCGGGGCGTCCGGCATGGTGCGGCGGAAGACGAAGATGCTCGCGGCGCCGAGGGCATAGAAGATCCACCCGACGAACACCACGTAGTTGAGCAGCTGCTCGAAGGTGCCCAGCATCGCGGGCACCGCGGCGACGGCCCCGCCGCCGACCACGGCGGCCGCCGGGGTCCCGTAGGTCGGGTGGATCTCCCCAAGGCGACGGAAGAAGACCCCGTCCCGCGCCATGGCGAAGTAGACCCTGGGCATCGTCAGCATGACGCCATGCGCCGCGCTCGCCATGGAGATGATGATCGGGATGGCGATCAGGGCCGCGGCACCGGGCCCCAGGGTGGCCTGCATCGCCTCGGCCGCGACCCGGTTCGAGCCCGCGACCCCGGCGGGACCCAGGGCCGACACGTACGCCAGGTTGGCGAAGACGTAGATTGCCACCAGTGCCAGGGTGCCGAACGCCAGGCCGGCGGGGAGGTTCCGCTGCGGCTCGACGACTTCGCCGGCGACGAAGGTCGCGTACTGCCACCCCTCGTAGGCCCACAGCACCGACACCATCGCGAGACCGGCGCCCTGGAGGAGGGCAGGGGAGAAGTCCTCCGGCCACCAGACCTCCACCTGCCCGAGCCCGGCCCCGGCCAGTGGCAGGGTCACGATCAGGAAGACCAGGGCGGCCACCTTGAGGATGGTGGCCGCGTTGAGCGCCGTCACGCTGATGCGGGTGCCCCGGACGTTCAGCCAGGTCAGGAGGGCGATCAGCGTCAGGGAGACCGCCTTCCGCCCGGTCGGACCGAGCACGACGAACTGCTCGAGGTAGGCCGAAGAGGCCACCGCCAGAGTAGCGACGGTGCCGGCCTGAATGACGAAGAACACCGTCCACCCGTACAGGAAGGCGGTCAGGCGGCCGAAGGCATCGCGGACATAGAGGTACAGCCCGCCCGAGCCCGGGTTCATGGCGCCCAGCTCGCTGTAGGTCAGGGCCCCGAGCAGCGACAGCACGCCGCCCATCAGCCAGACCAGCATGGCGACCCCGACCGACCCGCCCGACTTGCCGAGGACGCCGCCGGGCACGAGGAAGATGCCGGAGCCGATGACGCTGCCGATGACCAGCAGCGCCAGGTCACGACGCCCGATGGTCCGGGCCAGTTCGGCCATTACCAGCGCCCCCGCTCGCCGGCCCGCTCGATCACCTTGCCCAGGCGTTCGGCGGCACTCTGCCAGTTGAACTGGACTGCTTCCTCGGCGGCCGCGCCCTGTCCGGCGCCGACGGCCGTGATGATCGCCTCGTGCTCCTTCACCGAGGTCATCAGCTCGCCGCTGAGGAAGCTCACGTACAGGCGTTCGTACCGCTCCGCCTGCGGCTTCACGGCGTTGTGCAGCGCCAGCAACCGGGGCCCCGCCGCGGCCTCGACGATGGCACGGTGGAAGGCCTCGTCCATTTCCCAGAGGCGGTTGTGGTCGGGACGGGGCGTCGCGGAGAGGCGTTTGAATTCGCCGTTGAGCCGGGCCAGCTCCTTCGTCAGGGCTTGGCGCCTCGCAGGCGGCAGGCCGGCGGCGTGCCGCGCGGCCATGCCCTCGAGCTGGCCGACCACGTCGAAGAGTTCAGTGGCGTCTTCGCGGGTCAGGGGGGCGACCATCGGCCGCGACTGCCGCATCGAGGGCGAGTCGAGGATGTAGCCCTCCTGCTGCAGCCGCTGCAGGGCGCCCCGCACCGGAGTGCGGCTGACCTGAAACCGCTCCGCGATATCGGTCTCGACCAGGCGGCTTCCGGGCGCCATCCG
>DASWBQ010000353.1:0-8445 GCA_036390535.1 Gemmatimonadales bacterium
GGAACGGGCCGTCCACCGCCCAGGCCGAGTCCGCCGGGTAGCTGTAGATGCTCACCGGTACGCACCGGGCCGGGCAGCCGCCGTCGCCCAGTTCCGTGATGGCCAGCCGCGCGGCCCCGACCACCATCGTGTGCACCGGGGTGGGCTCGGTCATCCCGAATCGCCAGATGGTCCGGTCCCCGACGCGCTCGACGCTCTGCAGCGCCCCCGTGGCGAGCACCGTGAGCCCGGTGGGGGCATCGATCCGCCAGGACACCGGCGCCTGGTCGGCGGGGTGGTCCTGGCTTGCCAGCCAGCGCCGGGCGCGATCGGGCCAGTTGTCGGCGAAGATGGTGCGGCCGTTGGGTCCATCACGCATCACCAGGCCGTCGGCCGGAGTTCCTTCGTAGTCGAGGACCGTCTCGACGGTGTCGCCGGCGGCGCCGCCGTGCGGCAGCAGGAATGGCAGACCGGCGCGTTCGGGGGCCACCGCCCGCCCGTTCACCAGCGAGTGGCGGACGGTGAAGGTGGTGTCGAGATCGATCCGGATCGGCTCGGGCCCCGCCACCCGCCACCGCGTCCGCACCGAGACGGTGATCCGGTTGCCGGACGCCGGCAGGGTGAGGTCCACGGCGTAGGACAGCGCGTCATGCCGCGGGCGCACGCTGTCGGGGCGGACGGCGAGCGGGTCCTGGAGGGTGGCGATCAGAAGGAGCGTGGGGAGCACGGAGAGGCGCTGGGGCGGTCAGGCGGTTGGTGGGTTGGAATCTACTGCGTCTCCGCCCGTCCGCCCGTCTGCCCGTCTAATCGCGATAGCGATTCCTGCCATCCGCCTTCGCCTTCAGCAGATTGGCGTCCGCCAGCCGCAGGAGCGCGGCGCTGTCCTCGGCCCGGTCGTCCGGCCAGGTGGCGATCCCGATCGAGATGGTGACCTGGACCGGCTGCTCGGGCTCCCCGAACGCGAAACCACCCACCCGGCGGAGAATCCGGTCGGCCAGGAGCCGCGCCCCGCCGCTCCCCGTCAGCGGCAGCAGGATGCAGAACTCCTCCCCGCCGTACCGGGCCACCGCGTCGATGGCGCGCTGCTCGCGCTTCAGCAGGTTGGCGAGCTGGGCCAAAATCCGGTCCCCCATCGGGTGGCCGAGACTGTCGTTGATCGCCTTGAAGCCATCGACGTCGATCATCAGGCACGACATCACCGTGGCGTACCGGGAGGCCTGCTCCAGCTCCCGCGCCAGCCGCGACTCGAGGGCCCGCCGGTTGAGGAGACCGGTGAGGGGATCGGTCTCGGCCAGCGCCCGCAACTGCCGCTGGTCCTCGAACGCCTCCTGCAGCTCGTAGGCCTTCTCGATCGTGGTGATCGCGGCGCGGATCACCTGCTCGGCGAACTGGATGTCGAGCTGGTTGAGGACGGCATCGTGGCCGGCGGTCCGGAGGAAGAAGACCCCGGCACGCTCGCCCCGCATCGCGAACGGGATCGCCAGCGCCGACGTCGTCTCCACCGCCTTGCCGTCGCGCTGCCACTCCTCCCGGGTCGCGGCGAAGAGCGGGTCGGAGCCGATCGAGTCGCTGAGCACGTTCTGGCCGGTGGCGAACGCCTGCTGCAGCTCCGGGTACCGGGCCAGGTCCACGGTCAGGTTCCGGAGCATCGGGTTTTCGAAGGCCGCGACCACCACCCCCTGGTCCGGTTCGCTCCCCTTGAGCAGGATCGAGCAGCGGGAGATGCCCAGCCCCTGCGCCACCCGGCGCACCAGTACCTGGTAGATCTCGTCGGGCGACAGCGAGCTGGCGATCTCGCGGAGGATCTCGATCAGCTCCGAGCGCGACCGCGCCTCGGCCCGGGCCCGGTTGAGCTCGCGGCCGGCGCGGAGGTGGGCCTTCACCCGGGCCAGGATTTCCCGCACCCGGAACGGCCGGGGCATGAAGTCGGAGGCGCCGAGCCCCAGTGCCTGGATGGTCCGCTCCTCGTCGGGAATCGAGGAGAGCACCAGCACCGGGACGTCGTCGAAGCGCTCGTCGCTCCGGATCTTCGCCAGCATCCGGAGTCCCACCTCGCCGTCGCTGGTCTCGAGCACCAGGAGATCCGGTCGGTCCGCTTCCAGCCGGGTCACCACCTGGTTCCCGGTGTCGATCAGGGTGACCTGGTAGCCGTGCTCCTCCAGGATCCAGCTCAACGTCCGACCGAAGGCGTGGTCGTCCTGGGCGAAGAGGATCCGGGAGGGCGAGGTGGCCATCAGGCGACGAGCTCCGCGAAGCGCGCCGGGTCGACGTTGCCCCCGGAGAGGATCACCGCCGTGGGCCCCGTGGGGCGGAACTTGCCCGTGAGGAGCGCCGCCACCCCGACGGCGCCCGAGGGTTCCACCTTGAGCCCCTGCTCGTGGTAGAGGTACTTCACCGCGTCCCCGATCTCCTGGTCGGAAACCCGGGCCGCCTCCTTCACGAAGGGCCGGATGTACTCGAAGGTCAGGGTGCCCACCGAGAGCGGCAGCAGCCCGTCGGCGATGCTCCCGGTCTTCTCGAGCGCGGTCGGCTTTCCGGCGGCGAGGGCCGCGCTCAGCTTGGCTGCCCCCTCCGGCTCGACGCCGATGATGGTGGCGTCGGGCGCGAAGACCGCCGCGGTGGCGCAGGTCCCGCCCAGCAGCCCGCCGCCCCCGATCGGCACCAGGAAGGTGCGGATCTCCGGGGCCCGCTCCAGCACCTCGAAGGCGCAGGTGGACTGCCCCAGCACGATGTTGGGGTCGTCGTACGGCGGCACCATCGTCAGCCCCTGGGCGGCCTGCACCTCGGCGGCCTTGGCGAGGCGCGCCGACGTGGTGGCCTCGGTGAAGACGATCTCGCCGCCGTAGCGCCGCACCCCGTCCACCTTCACCTGCGGCGCGGTCCGCGGCATCACGATCACCGCCCGGAGCCCGAGCTTCTGGGCCACGAAGGCGACCGCCTGGCCGTGATTGCCGCTCGAGTGGGTGAGGATGCCCTTCTGCTTCGCCTCGCCGGAGAGGCGGGTGATCGCGGTCCAGGCGCCCCGGACCTTGAACGCGCCCATCGGCTGCGACAGCTCGCACTTGAGCCAGACCGGGGCGCCCGCCAGCCGGGAAAGCCCCGCCGTCTCGACCAGCGGGGTCGGTGGGGCGACGGCCCGGAGCGCCTCGGCGGCGTCCCGGATGTCGGCGGCGGTCGGCCAGGCGGCCGCCACGTCAGCCCTGCTCGGCGGCGGGGGCGGGCGCATCGTCGCCGGTCGGCTCCTCGCTGCCCCCTTCGTCCTCCTTGACCACCCGGGCGACGCCCACGATGATGTCGCCGGCGTCGAGGTTCATCGCCTTGACGCCCTGGGTGTTCCGGCCCTGGACGCTGATTCCCTCCACCGGCACCCGGATGATGATCCCGGCCTTGGTGATCATCATCAGCTCGTCGTCGGGGAGGACCTCCTTGAGCGCGATGCAGGCCCCGGTCCGGTCGGTCTGCTTGAGCGTCAGGATCCCCTTGCCGCCGCGCCGCTGGACCCGGTACTCGGAGACCTCCGAGCGCTTCCCGAGCCCATTCTCGGTCACCACCAGCAGGGTCGCCTCGCGGCGGATGACGACCATCCCGATGACCCGGTCGCCCTCCTCCAGCTCGATCCCCTTCACCCCGGTGGTGGCGCGGCCCATCTCGCGGACGTCGCTCTCATGGAACCGGATGCTGAGGCCACTCCGGGTGCCGAGCACGATGTCGTTGTTGCCGTCGGTCACCTGGACGTCGATCAGCTCGTCGCCCGGCTCGATGTTGATGGCGTTGATGCCGTTGGCGCGCGGGTTCCCGTAGGCCGACAGCACCGTCTTCTTCACGGTGCCCTGGCGGGTCGCGAACATCAGCCAGTGCTGCTCGTCGAAGTTCCGGACCGGCACCAGCGCCGCCACCCGCTCGTCGGGCCGGATCGCGATGCACTGGATCACCGGCTTGCCCCGGGCGGCGCGGCCGCCCTGCGGGATCTCGTGGACCTTGAGCCAGTAGACCTGGCCCTTGTCCGAGAAGAACATCACGTAGTCGTGGGTGCTGGCGATGAAGAGGTGCTCGATCCAGTCGTCCTCTTTGGCTGTCGCCCCCGTCAGCCCGCGGCCGCCGCGCCGCTGGCGGCGATAGGTGCTCACCGGGATCCGCTTGATGTAGCCGGAGTGGGAGATGGTGATGACCATGTCCTCTTCGGCGATCAGGTCCTCGACCGAGAAGTCGCCCTGGTCGGGGATGATCTCGGTGCGCCGGTCGTCGCCGAAGGTCTTGGCGACGTCCTGCATCTCGCCCACCAGGATCGTCACCCGCCGCTCCCGCGAGCCCAGGATGCTCCTCAGGTCGGCGATCGTCGAGCGGACCTCGGCCAGCTCCTCCTCGAGCTTCTCCCGCTCCAGGCCGGTCAGCTTGGCGAGCCGCATGTTGAGGATCGCCTCGCTCTGCTTCTCCGACAGCTTGAACCGCTTCCGCAGCCGCTCGTCGGCCTCCTCGGTGGTCTTCGAGCCGCGGATGATCTTGATGACCTCGTCGATGTTGTCGACCGCGATCTTGAGGCCCTCGAGGATGTGCTCCCGGGCCAGCGCGGCGTCGAGGTCGAACTGGGTCCGCTTGACGATGATCTCGTGGCGGTGGTCGATGAAGTGCTGCAGCAGCTCCTTCAGGTTCATCACCTTGGGCTGGCCGTGGACCAGCGCCAGGTTGATGACGCCGAAGGTGGACTGCATCGTGGTGTGCTTGTACAGCTGGTTCAGCACCACGGCCGGAATGGCGTCGCGCTTGAGCTCCACCACCAGCCGCATGCCGTCGCGGTCGGACTCGTCCCGGACCGCGCTGATCCCCTCGACCTTCTTCTCCAGCACCAGTTCCACGATCTGCTCGGCGAGCCGGGCCTTGTTGACCTGGTAGGGGATCTCGGTGATCACCAGCGCGCTCTTGCCGGTCGACTCCTTCTCCTCGACCTGCACCCGGGCCCGCATCACCACCTTGCCGCGGCCGGTCTCGTAGGCCTCGCGGAGCCCCTGCACCCCGTAGATGAACCCGCCGGTCGGGAAGTCGGGGCCCTTGATGTGCTTGCAGAGCTCCGCGATGGTCGTCTCGGGATGCCGGGCCAGCGCCTCGACCGCCTTGGCCACCTCGCGGAGGTTGTGGGGCGGGATGTTGGTGGCCATGCCCACCGCGATGCCGCTCGACCCGTTGACCAGGAGGTTCGGGATCTTGGACGGCAGGACCGACGGCTCCAGCAGCCGGTCGTCGAAGTTGGGCTGGAACAGGACGGTGTTCTTCTCGATGTCCTCGAGCATCGACACCGCCACCCGGGTCATCCGGGCCTCGGTGTAGCGGTAGGCCGCGGCGGGATCGCCGTCCACCGAGCCGAAGTTCCCCTGGCCGTCCACCAGCGGGTAGCGGAGCGAGAAGTCCTGCACCATGCGGACCAGGGCGTCGTAGACGGCGCTGTCGCCGTGGGGGTGGTACTTGCCGAGCACGTCGCCCACCACCGTCGCCGACTTCTTGTAGGCCCGGCCGGGGGCCAGGCCCAGCTCGCTCATCGCGTAGAGGATCCGGCGGTGCACCGGCTTCAGGCCGTCGCGCACGTCCGGGAGGGCGCGCGAGACGATCACGCTCATCGAATAGTTGATGAAGCTCTGCCTCATCTCCTCTTCGATGGGCCTGGGCAGGATCCGTTCACGCGAGTTGGGCGCGGTCATGGGACCTCGAAAAAACGGGTGCTGGGCATGGGGAACAGAAACCGAAGAAATCTAACGACACCGGGTCGCAAATGGCAGCCCCATGGGGCGCCCCTAAGTCGTTACGGGACAACATTGTACGCACTGTTGTCCCGGCGGCGTTGGCAGCTGCTGCTTCACGACTTCTTCACAGCCCGAAATGCGAAGGAGGCGGCCCCGAAGGACCGCCCCCGAATTGCCGCCCTGCCGTCCTGCCGACCTGCCGCTACTTCCCCCAGATCGTGAACTGCAGCAGCAGCGAGCTCTCCTTCATCTGGTTGGTCACGCTGGACCCCGCGGGCACCGCCGGGTTCGGGATCGGGCCGGTCTGCGACACCTCCGGCACGATGTAGTAGCCCAGGCTGATTTCCGACCGGCGGCTCGGCTTCAGGCCGATGCCGAAGGTGAAGTGGTCCTGCATGATCGCCGGCGCCGGGATGTTGAAGAAGCTCTGCTCGTCCGGGATCGGGTTCTCGCTGTGGTTGTAGCCGGCGCGGAGCGCGAACCCCTCCGTCACCCAGTACTCGCCGCCCACCGCGATCACCATGATGTCCTCCCAGCCGAAGCCGAGCACCTTCCCGGTCTGGTCGAAGCCGCTCTTCTCGAACCCCTCGGTGCTGCTGTACATGATGTACTTCACGTCACCTGCCAGCGACAGGCCGGGCAGGGGGTTGAGGCCGAGGCCGCCGGCGACCACGGCCGGCGCGTCCATCTGGAAGGTGTCGACCCGCGCCTGCCCGAAGTTGGGAAGGTTGGGGTTCTTGTAGACCGAGTTCCACTCGAACTCCTCGAACACCTGGGTGCTGGTATAGGAGGCGCCGAGGGCGATCACGTCGTTGATCTTGAACATCGCGCCCAGCTGCCAGCCGAGGCCGAAGGCGCTCGAGGCGGCCGCGGCGTCGGAGTAGTAGACGGCGGTCTGCGAGCTGGCCGCGGGCGCCGCGGTCGGGTTCGGGACCACCGCCAGCGAGGCCCAGTTCACGTTGACCGCGCCGCCCAGCCACAGCTTGGGCGTCACCGCCCAGGCGACGCTGGGCGCGATCTTCAGGTAGGAGTAGTTGCTGTAGACCTGGCCGAAGCCGTTGGGCGCGGGGCCGAGGACCGGGTTGGTGTTGTCCTGCGGGTAGTCCACGCCGAAGCCCCCGACGCCGACGGCGCCGAGGCCGACCACCACCTTGTCGTTGTTGAGCCGGTAGCTGACCCCCATCGCCGGAATCGGGGTGTAGAGGCTGGTGCTCCGGGTGCTGCCGGTGAACGGGCCGACCGTGCTCGACACGGTCCGGTCCGCCTTGAACATCTCCAGCCCGAATTCCATTCGGGTCCCGTCGAACGCCATCAGGCCGGCGGGGTTCAGGTAGAACGTGCCGAGGAGGCTCTTCGGCTGGGCCACGCCGGCGCCGCCCATGGTGGAGTTGACGGCGCCCACGCCATGCAGGAAGTGACCGTCGGTGGCCGCCGCGGGGGTCGCTGGCAGGGCCACTGCCGCCAGCGCCAGGAACATCCGTTTCATCAGGTCCTCCTCGGGGTCAGAACGCGTCTTCGATCAGGTCGCGCAGCTCGTTCTCGATCGAGCCGGGCATGGCCATGTTGGCTGCGAACTTCATCTTCCCGGCATCCTCGAAGTACATCTTCATCCGGAACATTTCGTCGATCAGGAGCACCTTCACGTCGCTCCCTTCCTGAACCACCAGCAGTTCGATCGGATAGGCGGCGGCGTGGTCGAGCCCCGGGCAGGCGAACTTCGCCCGGCTCTGGTCGAGCCCGGACCCCACGATCGAGTACGACTTGCTCTCCATCGGGCCCCCGGTGAACCCCACCAGGACGGCGTGCTGTCCCGGCAGGTCGAACCGGTACACCGAGCGCAGCCCCCAGCGCTTCGTGGGCGTGGCGCCCGCGGCCATCAGCTTGGCCGCGACGTCAGCCACGGTGGTGCCGGGCCCGCTCTTGACGCTCCGCCCCTGCTCGATCTTCCCCGCGAAGGGGCCGCCCGCCACCACGCCCATCGTCTTGTCGATGAGGCCCTGGGTCCGCATCTGCCCGTAGGGCGCCATCACCGCCTTCCCCGGGAGCCCCGTAGCGGTCATGGCGCGGAGCTGGTTCACGACCTCGGCGGAGGGGGCCTCGAAGTCCTCGGCGACGATGGTCCGCGCCAGGCTCTGCGGATTCACCGCGGCCAGATGCACGCCGCTGTCGTCCTCGTAGACGGACAGCCGGAGGGGCAGGGCGAACGCGGCGCGGGGGCCGTGCTTCAGCACCTCGGCCGTGAAGGCTGGGGCGTTGACCACGAAGGTCTTCGCCTTGTGGACGCAGCCGCCGGTGCCGGCATCGTGAGAGGCGATCAGTTCCCACCCTGCCCGCTGCAGGGCGCCGGGTACAGCTGCCACCATCTGGTCATAGGAACCTGCCGGTGCGTCCACCAGGCGCAGGAAGGTGCCGTATTCGGGGCCGGCGGCCATGACGGGAGCCGCCGCGCCCATCAGCGCAGCGGTGGCCATGGCGCGGACCAACGCCATCCGCATAGGTCCTCCAGAAACAGGTTTGCCGGAGCGGTCTCCGGACCTGAAATGCTACCACTGTCGGAGTATGTAGTTGATTAAGGAACGATGAAGGGTGTTTCAGGGGCGGACGGGCGCAACCGCTACCGGGTCGAGAGGGTCGCGCGGGCCAAGGCGGGAAGCATCGCGTCCGGGACCGGAAACGCCGCAGTGAAGTCTCCTCCGGCGGGGAGGAATGCCGATCGGTAACTCTTTGCCAGTTC
>DASWBQ010000354.1:0-3394 GCA_036390535.1 Gemmatimonadales bacterium
CTGTCCGGCATCCTCCTTTCCGCCGGCATCCTCGGCGGCGTCGGGCTGGGCTTCGCCGTGATGATCGCCCTGGCCCACCGCCGCTTCTACGTCTTCGAGGACCCCCGCATCGATGGCGTGGTGGCCCTCCTGCCCGGCAACAACTGCGGGGCCTGCGGCTACCCGGGGTGCCGGGGGTTCGCGGAGCAGGTGGTCGCCGGGAAGGTGGCGCCGGCCGGCTGCACCGTCATGAATGCCGACCAGCGGACCGAGGTCGCAGCGTTCCTCGGGGTGGAGGCCGGCACGGTCACCCAGCGGGTAGCCCGCCTCCTCTGCGCCGGCGGCCGCGACGTCGCCGTCCAGGAGGCCGAGTACCTCGGCCTCTCCACCTGCGCCGCCGCGGCCGCGGTCGCCGGCGGCGGCAAGGGCTGCACCTGGGGCTGCCTCGGCCTGGCCGACTGCATGCGGGTCTGCACCTTCGGGGCGATCACCATGAACGACGTCGGGCTCCCGGTCGTGGACCCGGCGAAGTGCACCGCCTGCAACGATTGCGTCGAGGCCTGCCCGAAAGACCTCTTCGTGCTGATGCCGCTGCAGCACCAGCTCCTCGTCCAGTGCCGGAACCTCCTTGAAGGGGAGGCCGCCACCGCGGTCTGCCAGGTGGCCTGCAACGGCTGCCAGCGCTGCGCCGCCGACGCCCCCGGCCTGATCACCATCCGCAATGGACTCGCGGTCGTGGACTACGACCGCTATGACCTCGCCTCCCCCGTTGCCACCGGCCGCTGCCCCACGGGCGCGATCGTGTGGATTACCGGGGCGCAGTTTGGCGGGTCGACGCGCACTCAGGGAGTCGCCACATGATTTTCGGACGCCGCAATCCCGAGCCAGCCGCCCCCCCCAGGTACCCGGGTGTGCCCGCGGCTCTCGACGGCAGCGAGGCCGTCGTCGCCATGGAGACCGCCGCCAGCGAAGCGGCGGGAGCCTACCCGATCACCCCCTCGACCCAGATGGGTGAGGGGTGGGCGGTCGCGGTGGCCCAGGGAAAACTCAACGTCAACGGGCGCCGGCTGCTCTTTTTCGAGCCCGAGGGCGAGCATGCGGCAGCCGCGGTTACGGCCGGAATGAGCATGGTGGGCCTCCGGGCCACCAACTTCTCGTCCGGCCAGGGCATCGCCTACATGCATGAGTCGCTGTACGCGGCGGTCGGCAAGCGGCTCACCTACGTCCTCAACGTGGCGGCCCGCGCCATCACCAAGCACGCCCTCAACGTCCACGCCGGCCACGACGATTACCACGCCGTGGACGACACCGGCTTCTTCCAGCTGTTCGCCAAGAACGTCCAGGAGACGGCCGACCTCAACCTGGTCGCCCACCGGGTGGCCGAGCTGTCGCTCAATCCCGGCATCATCGCCCAGGACGGCTTCCTCACCAGCCACGTGATCGAGTCGGCGCTGCTGCCCGAGGAGGCGATGATCAGGGAGTACCTCGGCGATCCGGCCGACCTGATCGAGTCGCCGACCCCGTCCCAGCGGATGGTCTTCGGGGAGAAGCGCCGCCGGATTCCCGAGCTGTTCGACCTCGACTACCCGGCCATGCTGGGGACCGTGCAGAATCAGGACGCCTACCAGCAGGGGGTAGCGGCCCAGCGGCCGTTCTACTTCGATCACATCGTCTCGCTGACCGACCAGGCGTTCGAGGAGTTCGCCACCCTGACCGGCCGGCGCTATGCCCGCGCGACCGGCTACCGGATGGAGGACGCCGAGTACGTCGTGCTGGGGCAGGGGTCCATCGTCTGGAACGCCGAGGCGGTCGTGGACTACCTCCGGGAGGCGCGGGGCCTCAAGATCGGGGTGGTCAACCTCACGATGTTCCGGCCGTTCCCGACGGATCTGGTGGCCGGCCTGCTTCGCGGCCGGAAGGCGGTCACGGTCCTGGAACGGGTGGACCAGCCGCTGGCGGTGGATCCGCCCCTGCTCCGCGAGCTCCGCGCCGCGATGGGCAAGGCGGTGGAGAACGGCCGCGCCAAGGGGGGCGTGGCCCACGCCGCCGTGCCGGGCATCCGGCCGGATGAGGTTCCCGACTTCTACTCCGGCTGCTTCGGGCTCGGCAGCCGCGACGTGCAGGCCGGCGACCTGGTGGCCGCCTTCGAGAACATGCTGCCGACTGGTGGCCGGAAGCGGCACTTCTACCTCGGCATCGATTTCGTCCGCCCCGACACCAGGCTGCCCAAGCTGGAGCTGTGGCAGCAGCAGCTGCTGGCGGCGTACCCGCACCTCAAGGACCTGTCGATCCACGCCACCGAGGAGGTCAACCTCCAGCCGAAGGGCTCGGTCGCCATCCGGATTCACTCGGTGGGCGGGTGGGGTGCCATCACGATGGGGAAGAACCTCGCCCTCACCGCGTCCGAGCTGCTCGGCCTCCACATCAAGGCCAACCCGAAGTACGGCTCGGAGAAGAAGGGCCAGCCGACCACCTTCTACGCGACGCTCGCGTCCGAGCCGGTCCGGCTGAACGCCGAACTCAAGCGGGTGGACGTGGTCCTGTCCCCCGACCCCAACGTCTTCCGGCACTCCAACCCGATCGCCGGGCTGTCGGAGGGCGGGGTGTTCGTGATCCAGAGCGACGAGGATCCGGCCAGGGTGTGGGACAGCTTCCCGGCCACGACCCAGAAGGAGATCCGCGCCCGGAAGCTCCGGGTCTTCATCCTGGATGGCTTCAAGATCGCGGCGGCCGAGGCCAGCGAGGCCGAGCACCGCTACCGGATGCAGGGTGCCGCCTTCATGGGCGCCTTCTTCCATGCCGCGCCTCTGATGCAGCGCCACGGCCTCGACGAGGCCCGGCTGTTCGAGGGCATCGAGAAGCAGCTCAAGAAGAAGTTCGGCGCGAAGGGCGGACGGATCGTCGCGGACAACGTCACGATCATCCGCCGCGGCTATGACGAGCTGCGCGAGGTGGACTACGCCGGCCTCCCGGACAAGAAGGCCGAGCGGGGCGCCCTGCCGGTGATGCCGGCGGCCCTCGACGCCAGCCACATGGCCGACGGCCTGGGGAACAGTGGCCGGTTCTGGGAGCAGGTCGGCTTCCTCTACAAGACCGGGGAGGACGGGATCGCCGACCCCTTCGCCGCGATCAGCGCCATCCCGGCGGCGACCAGCACGCTCCGCGACATGACCGACGTGCGGTTCGAGGTCCCGGACTTCATCGCCGAGCACTGCACCGGGTGCGGCCAGTGCTGGGTCCAGTGCCCGGATGCCGCCATTCCCGGCCTGGTCAACAGCGTGGACGAGGTGCTCGAGGCGGCCGTGGCGGCCCGCGCGAACGGGCGCAGCTTCGACCGACTCCGTCCGGTGCTCCGTCCGCTGGCCAAGGAAACCCAGAAGCTGCTGGCTGGCCCGCTGCGGTCGGTGACCGAGGC
>DASWBQ010000355.1:0-9352 GCA_036390535.1 Gemmatimonadales bacterium
CGGCGTCCGCCGATGTCCCACCTTGCCGAGACCTACCTGCTGCACCGGGATCCGTACTTCGCCGGGCTGTGGGACTACCCGCCGTTCCGGGAACTCATCGCTCCACGCTGAAGCAGCCCCGATTCACTCCAAGAATGGCGGAGGGATGAGGCCCGCGCCCGGTTCTAGGCGCCGATGATCTCGTTCAATCCCTCGACGACCAGGGCGAGTTCCCGACCACCTCTATCACTGGTGGAACGCGGTCGGGAAGGCCAGGAACTGCAAGGAGCTCCCGGGCCTGACGGCGGGTCGCTGAGGCTCGCGACGCGGGAAGGGTGACACGAGCGGGGCCGGGCGAGTGTCCGGCCCCTCGCTGCCTTCAGGGCAGCTTGCGGTAGCGAGCGGGGACCTGGTTCGGCCCGGGGCCGAGGAGAATGTCGCCATTCGGCGCTACCGTCACGCCGTGGCCGCCGGACGACTCCACGTATCCGATCAGCCGCCCAGTAGCGCGATCCACCTTGACCAGCCACCCCGCCGACAGGTTCCGCTCGTTCCGCGGCTGGGTGGCGAGCCAGATGGCATCCCCGTCGAGCGCCAGCGAGAAGGTCTTGCCGAATCCGGCCCAGGTGCCGAGCAGCCTGCCGTCGAGATCGAAGCGGTGGACGCGGCCGTTCTCCCGGTCGGCGACGTAGATGACGCCCTCCGGCGCGACCACGATCGAGTGGACCACCCGCATCTGGCCGATGCCGGTGCCGAGGCTGCCCCACTCGCGCACCTTGCGGCCATCCGGGGCGTATTCGACGACCCGGCCGTTGGCATAGCCGTCGGCAATGAAGACCCGCCCGTCCGGCCCGAACCCGACGTCGGTGGTGCTGCAGAAGTTGTTGGGGCAGGGGGACGGCAGACCGCCGACCTCGATCGTCAGCAACAGGGTCCCGTCCGGGCTGAACTTCCGCACCAGCGAGCTGGCGGCATCGGCGGTCCAGACGTTTCCGTCCGGATCCACCCGAATGCCGTGCGGCATCACGAACAGGCCCTTGCCCCACGACCGGAGCACCCGCCCCTGGGCGTCGATCGCGACGATGGGGTCGGCCTCCTGCCCGCGATGGAGCAGGTAGGTCTCGCCGTTCCTCCCCGCGGCGATCCAGGAGACCATGCCGAGCTTCCACCCCTCCGCCGGCGCGACGACGCGGAGGTCGGTATGCTGGTAGCCAAGCCGGGTTCCGGCGACCACGCGGGCGCGGAGCTCCGCAGCCTCCTCGGCGGTCGGTGGTCCGGCCACCTGGGCGGTGAGTGGACAGGCCAGCAGCAGCGAGAGGGCGGCGGCGTTCAGGAGGCGCATGGGTCTCGGGATCGGGGAGCATGGAGAGTAATGGAACTGCCATCCGCGGCCCAATCCGGCCAGATTGGAGCCGTCAGCCACCGTTCCGGAGCGGCATGTCCCTCGGTTCGAACATCCTCCGCGCCCTCGGGCTCAAACGCCGGCGCGGGCGGGCCTACCAGGAGAAGCTGGCCGGCTCGTTCGAGGAGCGGTGCCGGCAGCTCGAGTCGGCCATCCCCCGGGACGCCGGCAGCGCGCTCGACATCGGCTGCAACCTGGGCGACATCACCGCCTGGTGCGCCGAGCGCGGCCTCTGGACCGTGGGGATCGACAGCTCCGAGGTGCTCGTCGCCGAAGCGCGGGTCCGCCACGCAGGCGTTGGCAACTGTGCCTTCCTGCACCAGGTGATCGGGCCCGCCGATGTGTCGAGGCTGCCGGTGTTCGACGTGGTGCTGATGCTGAGCGTGCACCACCACTGGCTGATGGCCCACGGCCCGGAAGTGGCCGGGAAGATGCTCCGCGACCTGGCGGGGCGAACGGGTCAGGTGATGATCTTCGAGGGCGCCTCGCGCAATGTCCGCTACGGCAATTACCCGCCGGGTTTCCTGGACAACGACGAAGCCAGCGTGACCGGCTACTTGCGGGGCTACCTCGACACGTACGTCGGGGACTGCTTCACCCGGATCGAGCCGCTCGGCAGGACCCGCTGCGTCGGCGAGCGGGAGCCGTACCGGTGGGCGTGGGCGCTCTGCAAGTAGGGCTCAACCCAGCGACGCCACCGCCGCCCTCACCCGCTGCACCGCCCCCTCGAGATCCCCCTCGGTCGACACCTCCACCAGGGTGCGCCGCGGCGCGGCCGCCGAGAGGACCGCTTCGAACAGCCGCTCCGCGGTTCCCCAGGTCGCCTCGTCGGGCTGACCCGCCGCCAGGCGCCGGTTGGTGTCGCCGGCGACACGCTTCCCGGGCAGGCGACCGTGGCGGGTCTCGCGGCTGGCCCTGAGCACGATGAGCGGCGGACCGGTTCTCACCAGCTTCTCCCAGGGGCAGGCCCGCGCCGGGGGGTAGCGGAAGAGGGTCCGCCAGGCGTGGTGGGCGACGCCCTCCTCGATGAGAAGGGTCGTGCCTGGAACCACGGGATATGCGTCGAAGAGTTCGCGGAGCAGGCAGAGCTTGGCCCAGGCCGCCCAGGCCAGGCTCGGGCGCATGAGCCCCCAGCGCATCGCGCGGAGCGTCACCCACGGTTGGCGGAAGAGCGGGTCAAGGGACGGCTTCATCACCATCCGGCGCAGTCCACCGTCCGGGGTGGCCAGCCGGGCAGTGATCGACGTCTTGCCGCTGCCGGGAAGCCCGGCCAGTTCGATGAGGGGTGGTCGGTCGAGGTCGCTCACTACCGCGCCGAATCCGGGGCAGGCCCTCCGCGGGCGCGGCTCCAGGTGTTGAGGGCATTGAGCAGGCGGACGAACTCGGTCCCGCTGAGTCCTCGAAACAGGGTATCGGGGGGACCACCCGCGAGCCGGACGGTCAGCACGCCGATGGCCTGGTCGCCGGTGCCCTTCCGGTGGACGTTCAGGTCGGCATCCTCAACCTCGAGCCGGCGCGCGATGCCGCTGGCGTAGACGATCATGACCGAATCGGTCATGAGCATCGCGTCCGCGCTGGTCTTCCCGGCCGGGATGAAGGCAAACGTGAGGGCTTCACCCTCGAGAAGCGTGCCATCCCGCCGCGCCGCCTGGGTGAGCGAGTCGGGCACCTCGATGCCGGTGGCCACGAGCACCGGGGGCCGGCCTGATTCGGTCATCAGCCCGAGAATCCCGACAACGACCCGGATCGCCAGCCAGATGACCAGCCCTGCCGAGACCACTGCCACCGCGATCAGGGTCCCGCGCCGCCGCCAGCGGCGTCCCCGGACCTGACCAGGGGTCAAGAGCGCGTCGGGCGTCAGGGCCGCCTCCAGCGCCTTCACCAGCTGGGAGGCGTCGGGACGTTGTGCCGGCTCCTTGGCCATCATCCGCGCGGCCAGCGTCACCAGCGCGGCCGGCGTCTTCGGCTCGCGGTCGGCGACGCTCGGCACCGGGGCGGAGATGTGCTTCGCGATCAGCTCCTTGAGGTTCCGGCCTTCGAACGGCACCCGCCCGGTGAGCATCTCGAAGAGGACCACCCCGAGGGAGTAGACATCGGCACGCCCGTCCACCGGCTCGCCCATGGCCTGCTCGGGCGACATGTAATACGGCGTGCCGACCGTGGTGCCCGCCGCCTCCGGATCCGGGTGCGTGGTGACGCTGGAAATGCCGAAGTCGGTGACGAAGGCGTGCCCTCCGGCATCGAGGAGAATGTTCCCCGGCTTGATGTCGCGGTGGACGACCCCGTTCGGGTGCGCCGCGGCGAGCGCTCGGGCGACCTCCAGCGCAACCCGGCCCGCCTCCGCGGGCGCGAGTTTCCCCTTTGCGATCCGGGCCGCGAGCGACTGTCCGGGCAGGAGCCGCATGACCAGGTAGAGCAGCCCGTCCTTCGCCTCGGCGGCGTACAGCGGGACGATGTGCGGGTGCTCGGCGCCGGCGATGATCCGGGCCTCGCGGAGGAACTGGGCCTCGAGGTCGGCGGAGACCCCGAGGGAGGGATCGAGCACCTTGATGGCGACGTCGCGCTCGAGGAAGCGATCCCGGGCCCTGAAGACGGCGGCGAAGCCGCCGACGCCCAGGAGCTCGCCGAGCTGGAGGGTGTCACCGAGAGCAGCGGCGAGGCGAGGGCGGATGGCGTCGGGGTCGATGGGCATGTGCCGGGTAGGCTAAGGAGTAAGAAGCGAGGGGTGCGAGGGGAAGTGGTGCCTGCCCCGCGCCCCTGACATCCGGCGGTCCGGGTTCGTATTCTCCTCCGTCCCCACGGAGATCCACCCATGCGCCGCCCCGCCCTCGTCGTGGCCCTGCTGGTCTGGGCCGGAACCATCCATGCCCAGGCCGCTGCGCCCCGGTTCACCATCACCGACGTGCTGGACACGCGGCAGCTGGGGGCGATGGAGCTGAGCCCGGACGGACGCCTGGTCCTGGCCGGGATTGCGTCCCTGCGTGACCGGATCGGGACCGACAACAGGCGGTTCGGTGACCCGACCTACGTTCCGCCCGGGGCCGCCGAGCTGCAAGTGATTGAGGCGGGGACGGGAAAGGCCACCCCGCTGGTGACCGGGAAGCGCCAGGCGACCGGCTTCGCCTGGTCCCCCGATGGCGGGCGGCTGGCGTTCCTGCTGCGAGAGGGTGAGGCGGGACGGCTCGCGGTCTGGGAGCGGGCCACCGGCCGACTCCGTTACGCGACCCTGCCGAAGGACCGCGAGGTCTCGGCGTCGAGCCCGGTGCAATGGGCCGCCGACGGCCGGGTGCTGTTCGCAACGCGGACGACGGCCTGGCGGGACGAGGCGCGACAGCGCTTCGCCGCCGAGACCGAGGGGCCGATCATCGTCCGATCCAGCGAGGAGCCGTTCCTGTCGTGGGATGCCATCCGCCGGCTGACGCTGCGGCAGATCCCGGCGCGCTGGGACGTGGCCGCGGACCGGGTGACGGAGCTGGGCGGCGAGGGGTTCCAGGACGGGTTCGCGGTGAGCGAGGATGGCGCCTGGTTCCGGTGGCAGGAGGACATCACCGAGAAGACCGACTACGCGGAGATCTTCGGCCGGGTCAACCGGCTCAAGGCCAAGCGCCTGGCCGGGGGCGAGGCCGTGACGCTGTTCGCCACCACCAAGGGCGTGACGATCCGGTGGTCAGGCGACGGCCTGACCTATGTCCATGCGAAGGACGGCACCATGTCGGTGAGCCGACTGGGTGACACGGCGGTGCGGAGGCTCAGCGCCCTGCCGCCGGCGACGCCCGATTCGCTGCAGCCGGCCGACACGACGGCGCGCCGGGTGGCCCGGGAGACGCGGGAGAAGGAGCGGTTCAGCCCGCTTCAGGTGAGCCACCGGGGCGAGTTCGTGGTGGCCTCCAACAGCGAGGGACTCTGGCTGTTCGAGACGGCGACCGGGACGAAGGAGAAGATCGCGGACCTCCCCGAGGAATCGAAGCAGCCCGACGCGCCGCGCTACGCGGTGGCGGCCTGGAGCCGCGACGGGCGCGACCTGTACCTGTCGTATTCGGCGCGGACCGGCTGGGAGCGGGGCTTCGTCCGGTACGACCGGGCCGCGAAACAACTGGTCCCACTGGTGAAGGACGCGCACCTGTACGGCGAGCTGCAACTGTCGGCGGACGGGCAGACCGCCGTGTTCAGCCGGGCGCCGGGGAACCAGGTGCCGGACCTGTATGTCGCCGGGCGCGACCTGGCATCGCCGCGACGGCTCACCGAGCTCAACCCGGGCCTCGAGGCGAAGGTGGGTCGGACGGCGCTGGTGGAGTATCGCGACGCCGACGGCCGGCCGCTCAAGGGGGTGCTCTACTATCCGCTCGACTACCGCGAGGGGACGAAGTATCCGACGGTGTTCATCGTCTACGAGGGGTTCTTCGACGACCGGTTCAACGGAACGATCGCCCTGCTCAACGCCCACGGGTACGCGGTGATGCAGCCGTCCGTCCACCTGGTGCAGGGGTATCCCGGGGAGGCCTGGCTCAAGGGGGTGACCGCGGCGGCCAACAAGCTGATCGACCTGGGGGTGGCGGACCCGAAGCGGCTGGGGGTGCATGGCACCAGTTACGGCGGGTACGCCACCAACCTGCTGGTCGCGCAGACCGACCGGTTCGCCGCGGCGATCAACATCTCCGGCAAGGCCGACATGATCAGCTTCTATACCGACTCACCGAGGCTGGGGACGCGAAACACCCACGCACCGGAGAAGAGCCAGGACCGGATCGGCGGCACGCTCTGGGAACAGCCGCTCAAGTATCTGGAGCACAGCGCCGTGATGATGGCTGACCGGATCCGGACGCCCCTGCTGCTGATGACCGGGCGCGAGGACCACAACGTCCCCGAGCGGACCACCAGCGAGATGTTCTACGCGCTCCGGCGGCTGGACCGGCGGGTGGAGTGGGTGAGCTACGTGCTGGGAGGCCACGGGATGCCGACGGCGCGGCTGGAGGACGTGGAGGACTACCACCGGCGGATCGTGGGCTGGTACGACCGGCACCTCAAGGGTGAGAAGTGAGAAGTGAGGGGTGAGAAGTGAGCGGCAAGGGGCGCCGCATCGCCCGGCTACCTGGCGGGCTGGACCTTCAGGATGGCCCCCTGGGTCGAGGGGACGTCCACGACCTCGGTGGACCACCGGGCGCAGACGCGGGCACCGTTGTCGGTCGTGTAGTAGGCGCAGGTGCGGCGCGTCGTCGTCGTCACCAGGCTGACGGTGACACTGGCGCGCTCGGTGGGCTTGTGCCGCCAGAAGCTGAAGGTGGCGCCGGTGACGGTCTGCTGCGCCCGGCTGCTGCCGAATTGCCCGGGGCACCGGTACCCGAAGGTGTCGGTGCCTCCACGCGTGGGGAAGCATTCGGCACCTTTCACTTCGAGCAGCAGGGTGTCACCCACCGCGGTGAACGAGCCTTCGAACCAGAGGCCCCCACCGGGCGCCGGCACCGAGGCGGTGAAGTTCCAGGTGCCCTGAGCGTTTGCGGGCACCGGGGGCGGGGCGGCCCCGATGCCACCACAGCCGGCCAGCCAGCCGAGAATGGCACAGGCGAAGGCGATCGCGCCGGCGCGGCGTCTCATGACGACGAGGCTAGGCGGAGCGAGGGGAGCGCGCCGCCAGGCGCCCGCTGCCCGGCGTGCCGGTGACCCGGCCGTTCTCGTAGACCACCTCTCCGCGCCGGATCGTCGTGACCGGCCAGCCGGTGACTTCCCAACCCTCGTAGACGGTGTAGTCGGCGCCCGACGGGTCATCGGCCGCCGTGGCCCTGGCGGTGCGCTTCGGGTCGAAGAGCACGACGTCGGCCAGCGCCCCTTCCCGGAGCACGCCCTTCTCGGGGTAGAGCCCGAAGGCACGGGCGGCGTTGGTGGACGTGGTGGCGACGAAGCGCTCCGGCGACATGCCGCGCTTGCCGACGCCCTCCGAGAAGTAGAGCGGCAGCATGAACCGGAGGTCGCTCACGCCGGGGCGGAAGCGGGTGATGGTCAGCGCCGGGTCGAGCTTCTGGGCCCGGGTCCAGGGGGCGTGATCGGTGGCCATCATGTCGATGGCGCCGTCCTTCAGCCCGCGCCACATCGCGTCACGGTTCGGGGCGGAGCGCAGCGGCGGCTGGCCGACGTGGAGGGGCGCGTCGTCCCCCCGCATCCGCTCCTCGGTCAGGTGGATGTACAGGGGCCGGGTCTCGACGGTGAGGGGCAATCCGTCGGTGAAGGGGTTCCGGCAGGCCGCGAGGGCACGGGCCGACGAGAGGTGGACGATGTGCATCGGCGCGCGGGTCAGCTCGCACAGGGCGGCAGCACGCTGGGTGGCGATGGCCTCCGAGAGGACGCTCCGGCTCTCGGCGTAGTGCTGCAGCGAGGTCTTCCCCGCCGCGGTGAGCCGGCGGGCGGCGGCGTCGAGGGTCGGGAAGTCCTCGCAGTGGATCATGGTGACGACCCCGGCGTCGCGGGCGGCTTCGAGCAGGCGGGTCACCCCGGGGAGCTGCGCCTCGAAATCCGGGCGCACCATGTAAAGCTTGATGCTCGGCTGGCCGAGCCGGGCCAGGTCGGGGATGGCGGTGATGACGGCGTCGGTCGGTGGCCAGGGCGTGGCGTGCAGCATGATGTCGGCGATCGCCATGGTCCGGACCTGGGCGGCGACCCGCTCGAGCGCCTGGGGAAGGGTCTCCTTCTCTCCGGGAAAGTAGAAGGTGCCCACGGTGGTGATCCCGCCGGCGAGGGCGGCGGCGGTGCCGGTGGTGAGGTCGTCGGCGAAGGGCGGGAAGATGTGGGCGTGGGGGTCGATGCCGCCCGGCATGACCAGCAGCCCCCGGGCGTCGATGACGCGGGTCCCGGGGTCGGCGGGCAACCCGGGGGCGATGGCGGTGATCCGCTCGCCGGTGATGAGCAGGTCGGCGTCCCGGCTGCCGTCGGCGTTGACGATGCGGCCGCCGCGGATCAGGACCCTCGTGGCCTGTGGCTGGGCGTGGAGCCGCGGGGTGCCGAGCAGGGCGAGGGAGCCGGCGGCGAGGGTGCGGAGGGCGTCGCGGCGGGAAACGGTCATGAGTGAGAAGTAAGAAGTGAGGGGCGAGAAGGCAAAGGAGTTCCCCGATCCTGCCTTGGAGGATATCGTATCGGCATGAATCCCATCATCCTCGTGGTCGGGGCGACAGGCACGCTGGGCGGGAATGTCACGCGCAGGCTGCTGGCGAAAGGCCATGCGGTGCGCGTCATGGTGCGGAACCCCTCCCGCTTCAACCTGCCAGGTGTCGAGGTGGTGCAGGGCGACCTCCGGGACCCGGCGTCGCTCCGGGCGGCGGTGCAGGGGGTGTCACAGCTCCTGACCACCGCCAACAGCTTCATGGGCCGAGGCGCCACCAGCCCGACGAAGGTGGACGTGCCAGGCTACCGGGCGCTGGTAGCGGCCGCCCGCGAGGCGGGGGTGACGCGGATCGTGCATGTCTCCGCGTACGGGCTCAGCGCCGACAACCCGGTGGACTACTTCCGGGTGAAGTACCAGGTGGACGAGGTGATCAGGGCCGGCGGGGTGCCCTGGGTGCTGCTCAAGCCCTCGGCGTTCATGGACATCTGGGTGGACGTGGTGGGCGGCGGGATTGCCAAGAACGGTACGGCGACCGTCTTTGGCGACGGGAGCAAGGTCTCCAACTACATCGCGGTCGACGACGTTGCCGAATACCTGGTCCGGATCCTCGAGCGCCTGGACGTCCGGAACGAGGTGATCGACGTCGGCGGCCCCAGCACGATCTCGGCGGTGGCTTTCGCGGAACTGATCGGGAAGCAGCTGGGCCGCCCGGTGAAGATCAAGCATGTGCCGCTGGCGGTACTGAAGCTCCTGCCGCCGCTGATCCGCCCCTTCAACGAGGTCGCGGCCCGGCTGATGACGATGGGGCACTGGAGCGCCCGCCTCGACCGGCCCTTGGACCACTGGCGGGTCGCGGCGGAGCGGTTTGGGGTGGCGCCGAT
>DASWBQ010000356.1:0-4879 GCA_036390535.1 Gemmatimonadales bacterium
TCGGCACCGCCGGACTGCCCCACATCCTGATGCGGTTCTTCACCGTGCCCGATGGCCAGGCCGCCCGGCGCTCCGTCTTCTATGCCACCGGCCTGATCGGCACCTTCTACCTCCTCACCTTCATCCTCGGCTTTGGCGCCATGGTGCTGGTGGGGCCGGACGCCATCAGGGCGGTGGACGCCGGTGGCAACATGGCCGCCCCGCTCCTCGCCGAGACGCTCGGGGGAACGCCGCTGCTCGGGTTCATCGCGGCGGTGGCGTTCGCCACCATCCTGGCGGTGGTGGCGGGCCTGACCCTCTCCGGGGCGGCGGCCCTCTCGCACGACCTCTGGGTGAACGTGGTCCGGAGCGGCGCCGCCAACGCCACCGAGGAACTCAAGGTGGCCCGGGGGGCCACGATCGTGCTCGGCATCATCGCGGTGGTGCTCGGCATCACCTTCAAGGGACAGAACGTCGCCTTCATGGTGTCGCTGGCCTTCGCCATCGCCGCCAGCGCCAACTTTCCGGCCCTGCTCCTCGCGATGTTCTGGCGGAAGGCGACGACTTCCGGCCTGCTGGCGAGCATGCTGACCGGCACCGCGGCAACACTGCTGCTGATCTGGCTGTCACCGACGATCCAAATCGACGTGCTCCATCGGGAGTCGGCGCTCTTCCCGCTGAAGAATCCGGCCCTCGTGACCATACCCCTGTCCTTCCTTGCCGGCATCCTCGGGTCGCTGGCGAGCCAGAAGCTCGGCGCCGAGGAAGTGGCCCGCTACGACGAACGCCAGCGCCAGATGCTCGGCGCGTGACATGCATGCGGGCGGCCTGATAGGCCGCCCGCCCGAACACCGGAGAGACCCATGCGGTTGCGCAACTATGTGATGGGCCAGTGGACCGAGGGCACCGGCAAGGCCGCGACCCTGCACCACGCGGTCACCGGCGACGCGATCGCCGAGGCGGGCACCGGGGGCACCGACTTCAAGGCGATGCTGGAGTACGGCCGGCGGACCGGAGGGACCACGCTACGGAGGATGACCTTCCACGCCCGCGCCCGGATGCTCAAGGCCATGGCCCAGTACCTGATGAGCCGGAAGGACGAGTTCTACGACGTGTCGGCCGCCACCGGGGCCACGAAGAACGATTCCTGGGTGGACATCGAGGGCGGGATCGGGACCTTCTTCACCTATGCCAGCAAGGGCCGCCGCGAGCTCCCGGACGAGACCTTCTACATCGACGGCAAGCCCGAAGTCGTCTCCAAGGGCGGCACCTTCATCGGGCACCACATCGCGGTGCCGCTCGAGGGCGTGGCAGTCCACATCAACGCCTACAACTTCCCCTGCTGGGGGATGCTCGAGAAACTCGCGCCCACCTTCCTGGCGGGGATGCCGGCGATCGTGAAGCCGGCCACGGTCACCTCCTTCCTGACCAACCGGATGGTCCAGGCGATGATCGAGTCGCAGATCCTGCCCGAGGGGGCCCTCCAGCTTCTCTGCGGCGGGGTCGGCGACCTCTTCGATCACCTCACCCTGCAGGACGTCGTCACCTTCACCGGCTCGGCGGCCACCGGCCGGAAGCTCAAGGCCCACCCGCAGGTCATCGCCGAGTCGGTCCGGTTCAACATGGAGGCCGACTCCCTCAACTTCTGCATGCTCGGCCCCGGGGACGAGCCCGGCAGCGAGGAGTTCGACCTCTTCGTGAAGGAAGTCGCCCGCGAGATGACCCTCAAGGCCGGCCAGCGCTGCACCGCGATCCGCCGGGTGATCGTGCCGGACCATCTGGTCGAAGCGGTGAACCAGGCGATCGGCAAGCGGCTCTCCACCTCGGTGCTCGGCGATCCCTCGGTCGAGGGCGTCCGGATGGGGCCGCTGGCCAGCCGCGACCAGGTGGCCGAAGTCCGGAAAAGCGTCGAGGCGCTCCGGGCCGGTGCGGAACTCGTGTACGGTGACCTCGACGGCTTCAGCGTCACCGGCGCCGACCGCGACAAGGGGGCCTTCTTCCCGGCGACGCTGCTCTGCTGCCGCGATCCCCTCTCGCGGACCGAGCCGCACGACATCGAGGCCTTCGGGCCGGTCAGCACGGTGATGGGTTACCGGTCGCTCGAGGAGGGGATCGAGCTGGTGAAGCGGGGCCGGGGCAGCCTCTGCGGCTCGCTCTTCACCGGCAGCGATGCGGTGGCCAGGGAGGTCGTGCTCGGCACGGCGGCCTACCACGGCCGGCTGATGCTGATCAACCGGCACAGCGCCAGGGAGAGCACCGGCCACGGGTCGCCGCTGCCGCACCTGGTGCATGGCGGCCCGGGCCGTGCCGGCGGCGGCGAGGAAATGGGCGGCATGCGGAGCGTGTTCCACTACATGCAGCGGACCGCGCTGCAGGGCCACCCGACCACGCTCAGCCGGGTGATGAACGTCTACATCAAGGGCGCCGAGACCCGGACCGACGTGGTCCACCCGTTCCGGAAGAACTGGGACCAGCTCCAGGTCGGCGACACCCTGCTCACCCACCGGCGGACCGTCACCGAGGCCGACATCGTCCACTTCGCCGGCCTGTCGGGCGATTACTTCTATGCCCACGTGGACGACATCGCCGCGAAGGAGTCGCCGATCTTCGGGGGCCGGGTGGCGCACGGCTACTTCATCGTCAGCGCCGCGGCCGGGCTCTTCGTCCATCCGGCTCCGGGGCCGGTGCTCGCCAACTACGGCCTCGAGAACCTCCGCTTCACCCGGCCGGTGCACATCGGGGACACCATCCAGGCGCGGATCACGGTCAAGCAGAAGACCGCCAAGGACCCGGTGGAAGGCCAGCCGCCGCAGGGCGTGGTGGAATGGGATGTCGAGGTCACCAACCAGGATGGGGAGCCCGTCGCGGTCTACTCGATCATGACGCTGGTGCAGCGGGGCGACTGAGGATGCGGGCCGCGGTGCTTGCCGCCGTCCTGACGGCCAGCCCGATCCAGGGACTCGGGGCCCAGGCCGAGCCCTCGCACATCGCGTTTCCGACGGGAGACGGGGGGCGGATCCATGCCGACCTCTACGGCCGCGGCACGAGGGGCGTGGTCCTGGCCCATGGGGGCCGCTTCGACAAGGGCAGCTGGGGACCTCAGGCACGCCAGCTTGAGGAGGCGGGCTACCGCGTGCTCGCCCTCGACTTCCGGGGCTACGGAGCCTCCACCGGGCCGGGGCAGGAGGACCCCCTCTCCGCCCCACTCCATCTCGACGTCCTGGGTGCCGTGCGCTACCTCCGCACCATCGGGGTGGAAACCGTGGCGGTGGTGGGCGGCAGCATGGGGGGGGCGGCCGCGGCCGACGCGGCCATCGAGGCGGAGCCGGGCGAGATCGACGCGCTCGTCATCCTCGCCGCCACGGCGAAGGGCCCGCCGGAGCAGATCAAGGGAAGGAAGCTGTTCGTGGTCGCGCAGGGCGACACGACGGCGGCGGGGATCCCCAGGCTCGAGGCGATCCGGGACCAGTTCGACCGTGCCGCCGACCCCAAGGAACTGCTGGTCCTCGACGGAGCCGCCCACGCCCAGTTCCTCTTCGAGTCCGATCAGGGGGAGCGGTTGATCCGCGAGATCCTCCGGTTCCTGTCGTCGCCGTGATCCGCCGCATCCGGCACCTCGTCCTGCTGGCGGCGGCCTGCGGCGGGACGGACCCGGAGCCAGGCACCGGGCCGGGCATTCCCCCCGGGGGTGCGCTCGCCATCGTTCCGGTCACGGCGAACCTCCCTCCGGGATCGACGGAGGAAGTGCTCGCGGCCTTCCGTGCCACCTACGACGCGGGAGCCCGTGGCTATTTCCTCAGCTACCGATGGAGCGAGCTCGAGCCCCAGGCCGGCCAGTACCGTCTGGACGACCTGCAGGCGACCCTCCAGACCATCACCGGCCTCGGGTTCAGCCGGGTGCTGGTCGGCATCCAGGTCATCAACACCAACCGGAAGGAAACCCCTCCCGACCTCCTGGCGGTCGGATGGGACGCGCCGGTGATGCAGGCCCGGTTCCGCCAGCTCCTCGACCGCGTCGTCCCCCTGTTCGGTGGCAACGTGGCCTGGCTCTCCATCGGCAACGAGGTGGACGCCTATCTCGGCCCCGCTGGCCAGTGGGGTCCCTACACCTCCTTCTTCGGACAGGCGCGGGAGCACGCCCGGGGGCTCCGGCCGGGCCTTCCCGTTGGAGTCACGACGATCTTCGACGGGGCCCGGGGCGCCTGGCGGAGTCAGGTACAGGCCCTCAATGCCCACGCCGACGTCGCCATCTGGACGTACTACGGCAACGACGGCGCCTTCCGGGCTCTCGGCCCGGAGGCGGGGTCCCAGGCGC
This sequence comes from Gemmatimonadales bacterium, assembly GCA_036390535.1. Taxonomy (GTDB): domain Bacteria; phylum Gemmatimonadota; class Gemmatimonadetes; order Gemmatimonadales; family GWC2-71-9; genus SZUA-320. Next base: position 4,295 of record DASWBQ010000356.1, read on the forward strand.
TCCGGGAAATGGTCTCGCTGGCGGCGGGCAAACCGGTCGTGGTGCAGGAGCTGGGGCAGGCCTCTTCCGCGATCAACGGGGGAAGCGATGACCGTCAGGCGCGGTTCTTCGCCTCGACGCTGGCGGAGTGGAGCGCGATCGGCGCCGCCGCCATGCCGTTCGTCAGCCAGTTCGCCCTGCACGATTTCCCCGGCTGGCTCTGCGACGAGCTGCTGCAGTACTATGGTACCGGTCCCAACACGCCCTTCCGCGAGTTCCTGTGCACCTTGGGCCTTCGGCGCCAGGACGGATCGGCGAAGCCGGCCTGGGACTCGGTCAGGGCTTTCGGCCGGCGGGCCGGATCATGAACGAGTGCTGACGTCGAGCCTGCGGATGGCATTCCTGGACAAGGAGTAGATGCACGGTGAACCGACCCCTGGCGATATGGGCACTGGTCAGCGTGGCCGTCGGTGGCAGCTGGGACTGCCGCCCCGCCACCCCTCCGCCCGGGGGCCCGCCCCAGGCGGAATGGACCTCGGAAGACTGGCGAATCTTCGAATCCACCATCAACTGGGCCCTCGAGCGCCGGATCGACACTCTCCCGCA
>DASWBQ010000357.1:0-2972 GCA_036390535.1 Gemmatimonadales bacterium
AAACCGTTCGCCCGGGAGGTAGCGGCCTGGAAGACCGGCAAGGGCACGATCCAGTTCCAGCCCGACCATCCCCTGCCGGCTACCCTGGTTCGGAAGCTGGTCAAGGCCCGGATCGCCGAGAATGCCTGACCAGCCCCCGCACCGCTACCAGACTACATAGGGCCCGCCGGGCGCCCGCTGCGTCGCACGCCGCCAGTTGGTGTTGGGAGAACGGATCGGCTCTGCCGCGTTGGGCTGGTAGGCGAGAATCGCCTCGAGGGCCGGGTCACGCCCCGCCGCCCAGTCCGCGAAGCGCAATGGTGCCACCAGGTCCGGGACGATCCACGGCCGTGGGTCGCGGGGATCAGAGTGCTGCCAGAAGACGGTCGAGATCCGGACCTCCACTCCACTCTCCGGCAGCCGGATCCGCCGGCTGTCCCCGTAGCTGTTGGGCGGCGCTCCGGCCGGCTCGCCGACGACCAGCGCGTGGGTGTTTCGCTCCAGGTCGCCCAGCAGGCTGACCGCCGCCGAGAAGGTGCCCCGGTCGGTGATGATGAACAGCCCGCCGGGCCGGTTGACCCTCGTGGCGCGAATCAGGCCGTGCACCAACGGCTGGTTGAGGTAGTTGTTCCCGCCCCCGTTCCCTCGCAGGTCCAGCACCAGGCGATCCGCGGCCGCGCTGTCCACGAAGCCGAACAGCCGGCCGGCGAACTGCGCCACCGGCTCCGTGGTCATGGGCTGGATCTCCCGGATCCGGACGTACACGGTCCGGCTGCCTGCCAGGTACTCGAACGCGTAGCGGTCCTCGATCGCCCGGTAGCGGGGCAGCCGGCCCGCGGCGCGGAGTGCCCGGTCGGCGCCCACCCACTCGCGCACCGAGTCGACCGGGGCCAGCGCTGACCCGCTCGGCTCACCCGCTCCGCTCAGGCTGAGACGGAGCGGCGCCGATGGCGAAGGGGCCAGCCCGGCCGCGGCCACGAAACCGGGCGACGACAGGTACCGGGGAAACAGGTGCCACTGCCAGGCCTCGTTGTCGGCGGGGATGTAGGGCCGCATCCGCTCGAACGCCTCGGCGGTGCCGACCCCGTTGACGGCGGTGATCTTCCGCCCGAGCAGGTCGGCATGCCCTGGCGACGCCCGGACGACGAACAGCCCGTCCGAGAACACGTCGAACTCGACCGGGTACTCGACGTCCATGCCTTCGCCGGGACCCGGCTCGAAGGCGACGCGCTGGTGATTGACCAGCCGGACCTGGCCGAGCCGGGTGTGGCCGTCGGCTGCGAGCGCGACCAGCCGGCTCAGCTCGGCCACGAACTCGTGGTAGTGGAGGGAGGGCACCCGCGCCTGGAGTTCGCGGGCCGCCTGCTCCCAGGTGGCCCGGGAGTGCCGTCGATAGGGTGATGGATGGATGGAATCGATCGCGGCCAGCAGCTCCGGAATGTCGCGGGCCCAGCTGGCCGGAACCTGCGCGGACATCGGCACTGCGGCAGCCAGGGTCGCCGCGAAGATCGCGGTCACGCGGAAGGACGTCGGCATGGGTAGTCCGTACGCCCTGCCCACCCGGGTGTTTCAGACGACCTGGTCCCTCACCCCTTTGCCCCCCGCGCCACTCGCTTCTTCATCGCCGGGCTCGCGAACGCTCTCAGCGCATCCTTTCCCACCCACCTGGCCGTGGCGTCCTCCGATACCGCCAGTCGCTGTGACACCTCGATCGCCGCGGCGTGGAGCGCCGGGTTCCGGCCCCCGATCGCCCGGAGCGCCCAGTTCACCGCCTTCTTTACGAAGTTCCGCTCGTCGGTTGCGGCGCCCTCGATCAGCGCCAGCCCCCTACGGAACGGCGCGTCAGGGGCGCCCTTGTCGTGAAGGGCCACGCTCGCCAGCAGCGCGAACCCCGCCCGACGGACGAACTCGTCCTTCCGCCGGCTCCACAGCGCGATCTTCTTCCAGGCGTGCGGGGAGCGGTCGAACAGCGCGAAGCAGGCGGTGTCCGTGATCGCCCAGTTGTCGAAGTCCCGGGCCCATCGGTCCATCTGGGAGGGCGTTACCTTCGCTGGGTCGTCCACCAGCACCGCCAGCATCCGCGCCTCGAACCACCCCGTCTCCCACAGGGCCAGCGCCAGCGCGTGGTCCGCTCCGAGCCGCTTCGCCTGCTGCCGAAGGGGTGCGACCCCGACCCCGAACGCCTTCGGAGAGACGATCCCGTAGCGGGCCATCCCGTCCCGGTTTCGCTTCGTGCCGGTTCGCTCCAGCCACCGGAGCGACTCGGCGACCCGCTCCCTCACCGACGTCATCCCCCCCTCTCCCGCCCCTTCCCGTCCACTCCCGCGAGGTACTTCTCCATCCGGTCGTACGACACCTCGACGCCTCCGGCCATCCCGGTGGCGATCACCTTGTCGCGCACCTCCTTCGATGGGTAGCTGATCGTCAGGGTCATCGTGGTCTTCCCGCCCGACTCGGTCAGGACCAGGGTGTTGAGCGCCTCCGGCCACCCCGGCCCCCAGCTCTCGGTCGTCACCAGGCGCTCCGGCGGCGAGATCTCCACGAAGCCGCCCTGGAGCGAGAACTCCTCGCCGCTCGCGTCGTTCCGGTAGCCGTACTTCCACGCCCCGCCGGGCCGAAGGTCCACCTCGCAGACCGGCATGCTCCAGCCGTCGGGGCCGAGCAGCCAGTTCCGCAGGTGTACTGGCTCGGTCCAGGCGGCGAAGACCAGCGCCCTCGGCGCCTGCACCGCGCGGGTGATCACGATGGTGGTGTCGTCGGGCAGGTCGACCGTCATGGTGGCGGCTTCATCGGGGGCGGGCATCGTCGTCCTCCTGGTCCTGGAGTTGGCTGAGATAGTCGTCGAGGCGGGCGAAGGTCGTTTCCCAGTGGCGCCGGAATCCCTCGGTCCACTCGGCAGCTGCCTTGAGCGGCGCGGCGTCGAGGGTCCTCGGGCGCCACTGGGCATCGCGCCCCCGGTGGATCAGCCCGGCCCGCTCGAGCACCCGGAGGTG
>DASWBQ010000358.1:0-2990 GCA_036390535.1 Gemmatimonadales bacterium
GCCGGCGAGAGCGGCGGCCGCGGCGGCCGGCGGCCCTGGTAGTTCCAGTAGACCCGGTGGAGGCCGGCGCTGCCCGGGCCGAACAGCGTCTGCACCGTGTCCCCACCGGCGTCCTGGATCACGATCCGGGCCGGGCCGACCGGTGCGCCCGCCCCGACCCGATAGGTGATCTCCGCGCCGGAGTTCGGGCTGTTGCTGACGAACTGCATGTGGCCGACGCCGGCGCCGCCGCCCATGTTGGCGTCGGGCGTCTGGTTGATCTGGTAGGCCGTCTTCGGCGCGAAGAGGTGCGCCGGCGCCGTGAGCGCTTCGCCGGTCGCCTGCTGCAGCGGCGACACGTCCACGACCCAGATGCTCCGCCCGTGGGTGCCGGCGATCAGCTCGCGGTCCCGCGGGTGGACCCGGAGGTCGTGCACCGGCACGATCGGCAGGCCCGTCATGAAGCGCTGCCAGGAGGCGCCGCGGTTCACCGAGACGTAGGCCCCGACGTCGGTGCCGACGTACAGCACGTTCTGGTTGACCGGGTCCTCGCGGATCACGTGCACGAAGTCCAGGCTGCCGGTGGGCAGGTTGGAGACGATCGACTGGAAGGTCTTGCCGAAGTCGTTCGTCAGGTACACGTACGGCGTGTAGTCGCCGTTTCGGTGGTTGTCGAAGGTCACGTAGAACCGGGTCGAATCGGCCCACGAGGGCTCGATCCGGCTGACGTACGTCCCCGCCGGCACGCCCGGGAACCGGGTCGTCAGGTCTTCCCAGGCGCCGCCGTCGTTCCGGCTGATCCACACCTTGCCGTCGTCGGTGCCGGCGTACAGCAACCCCGGCCGGATCGGCGACTCGTTCAGCGACACGATGGTGCTGAAGGTCTCCGCTCCGGTCACGTCCGGCGTGATGCCGCCGGTCACCCGGGTGCTGATCCGGATCTTCATCGTGTCCCGGGTGGTCAGGTCGGGCGAGATGGCGAACATCTCGTCGCCCTTCTTGAGCGACTTCATCACCCGGTTGGCACCCATGTAGACGATGTCCGGGTTGTGCCACGACAGGAAGAACGGGGTGTTCCAGTTCCACCGCAGGCTCAGGTCGGTGGAGTCCTGGGTGGCCCGGCGGCGGAACTCCGCGATCCGGGCCTGCTGCTCCCGGGTCGCCGGCCGGGTGGTGTCGCCCCGGACCACCATGATCGAGTCCTGCCACTTGGTGTACACCGAGCGCCACGAGGGCTTCTGGAGCGCGGTCCGGTTGCCGGTGCGGAAGTCGAACCGCCCGATGTTGCCGCCCTGCGACTCGGAGTAGATGATGTTCGGGTCGCGCGGGTCCTGCGCGGTGACGAAGCCGTCCCCGCCTCCCACGTTGTACCAGTGCTGGTTCGAGATCCCCGAGTTGCGCCGCCGGCTCGGCCCGCACCAGGAGCCGTTGTCCTGGAGGCCGCCGCAGACGTTGTAGGGGATCGCCATGTCGTACGAGACGTTGTAGAACTGGCCCAGCGTGAAGCTGTTCGGGAAGATGTAGTTCCCGCCCTTGTCGAAACTGACGCCGATCCCGCCGTCGTTGCCGACCACCATGTAGTTGGGGTCGTTCGGGTCGATCCAGTGGGCGTGGTGGTCCACGTGCAGCCCCTGGGTGGCGGTGCGCACCGTCTTGCCGCCGTCGGTGGAGAAGTTCACCGGCGTCGACGACCAGTACACCCGCTCCGGGTCCTTCGGGTCCACCCGCACCTGCGAGTAGTAGAAGGGCCGCACGTTCTGGGGCGCCCGCCGTTCCCAGGTCGCCCCGCCGTCACTCGAGCGCCACAGGCCGCTGGGCCGCACCTGCGGCTTGGCGTCCTTCGCCGGCTTCGGGTTCGGCATCGTGTCGGCCTCGACCATCAGGTACATGATCTTCGGGTTGCTCCGGGCGATCGCGATTCCGATCCGGCCCAGCGTCGACTCGGGCAGGCCGCCGCCCTTCACCTGGGTCCAGGTCTCCCCGCCGTCGGTGCTCTTCCAGAGCGCCGATCCGGGGCCGCCGCTCTTCAGGAAGTAGGGCCCGCGAATCCGCTCCCAGCTGGCCGCCCAGAGAACGCTCGGGTTCGACGGGTCGATCACCACGTCGACAAAGCCGGCCTTGTCGCTGATGAACTTCACCAGCCGCCAGGTCGTGCCGCCGTCGGTGGTCTTGTAGAGCCCCCGCTCGCGGTTGGTGTTCCACGGCGCGCCCAGCGCCGCCACCCAGACGGTGTTCGGGTCGGTGGGGTGCACCACGATCCGGCCGATCGCCTGGGTTTCCTTGAGACCGATGAAGCTCCAGGTCTTCCCGCCGTCGGTCGATTTGAACATCCCGGCCCCGGGTGAGATCGAGTTCCGCGAGTCCTCCTCGCCGGTGCCGAGGTAGAGCGTATTGGTGTCGGAGGGGGCGATCGCCAGGTCGCCGCCGGAGATCACCCGGTGCTCGTGGTTCATCCCGAACACCAGCTCGAAGCTGGTGCCGGCATTGGTCGTCTTCCAGACCCCGCCGGCCGCCGAGACCACATAGAAGGTCCGGGAGGGCGAGGGGATCCCCTCGATGTCGGTGACCCGTCCCGACATGTTGGCCGGGCCGATGTTGCGCCATCGCATCCCGGCGATGAAGGCTGAATCGAGAGATTGGGGGGCCTGGGCCGCGAGCGGCGCCGCGGTGAGGAGGAGGCTGAGCGGGAGGAATCGTCTCATGATCGGTGCACCGTGGTGGACGGGCGGACGGGCAGACGGGCGGACGGGCGGTCCGCCTGGGTGCCGGGGAACTGCGGCTCGGAATTGTATTCAATACGAGGTCCACCTCGCGAGTGTTGGGCGGGGCAGGGGAAGGCTGCCCCTCCGCCCCTCCGCCCGTCCACCCGTCCGCCCGTTCGCTGTTGACCCCTAACTCATTCTCCACTATACTCTTGGACTCCGCCACGCCCTGGTGGTGAAACTGGTAGACACGCTATCTTGAGGGGGTAGTGCCGAAAGGCGTCGCGGTTCGAATCCGCGCCAGGGCAT
>DASWBQ010000359.1:0-1595 GCA_036390535.1 Gemmatimonadales bacterium
CTGGGTGAAGCAGGAGCCGGCCGCGCCGAGCGCCCCGGCCTGCGACTGTGACAGCAGCAGGTCCTTGTCGGTCGCCTCCTGGGTGAACCCGCTCCATCCCCCCTGCAAGGACAGCGAGGGGAGATACTCGGACCGCGCCGACTTCACGCCGGTCGCAGCGCCCTGCTGCCGCGCACGCAGCGCCTTCAGCTGGGGGTTGTAGTCCTCCGCCTCCTGCAGCACCTGTTCCAGCCCGACCCCGATCGGCGTCACCGGGAACGAGTCGCTCAAGGCGACCTGCTCCACGGGGACCGGCGGGGCGACGCCAATCCGCCGGAACAGCTCCAGCTTGGCGTCCTTCTCCAGGTACACGGTCCGGAGGAGGTCGACGTCCGCCTGGGCCTTCTGGACCTCTGCCTGACGAACCTCGATCAGCGTTCCCTGTCCCACCCGGTACCTGGCGCTCGCGAGGTCGAGGAAGGTCTGGTTCCGCAGGACCTGCTCCCGGGCCACCGTCACCTCGGCGCCGGCAGCGGCGGCCGTGAGGTACTGGTCCGAGATCAGGAACCGGAGCCTGGCCTCCTCGCTGGAGATCTCCTGTGAGACCGCCTCCCGGTTCGACTTCTCGATCGAGGGGGCCAGGAGACGGCTGCCATCGATGTCCCAGAAGAAGCCGGCCCGGTAGCTCGAGCCGAGCACGGCGGAGGTGGTACGGGTGAAGCCCTGACCGAAGTTGGTCTGACCGGAACCGGTATAGTCCATGCCAGCCGAAACCGAGGCGCCGGGAAGCAGGGAGCCGTAGGCGCTCCGGACCTGGGTGTTCGCGGTCGACAGGTTGTTGAGCTGCTGGCGGTACTCGGGGTTGTAGTTCCTCGCCTGCGCGAGGGCCTCTTCCAGGCCAAGCGTGACCACCTGTGCCTCCTGGCCCTGGGGTGCCTGAGCCTCAAGAAGAGTCGGCACGGCGAGGAGCAGGAGAATCCGCACGGAACGCTTCATTGATCCATCCTGAGTCTGGGGTTTTCGCGGTGGCTGGGGCGAATACGGCGGGAGGCAGGGTCGAGTTTCACAATGGGACGGCTGGTCATGGGGCCTGCCGTTCTGCCTCCAGTTTGAAGCCCGGCAGGGCGACTCGCAGGAGGGTGCCGTCCGGGGCGAGTTCCAGGACGCCCTCGAGGCCGCCGGAGAGGGTTATTCGGCTGCCGCCGCCTCCGCCTGAGCGGGTCGCGACGATTCGCACACGGCGGCCACCTTGGGGATAGACAGCGGTGAGCGTGCGTTCCGGCTCTCCCTCTGCCGGGATGAGCTGGAGCAGGGGTGCCACCATGCTGTCGGCCAGCGGTACCAGATCCGGCGTTCCGCGACTCTCGTTCGCCTCTTCGGTCCCGACCTCGATTCGCCGAAGGGTCAGGCGGTCCTTGCGGAGGATGGCGAAGAACTGGGCCGACGGTGAGGCGCTGCGGCGGAACTGGAACGCGAAGTCGGCGGGGGAAGACCGTTCCAGCGACAGGGAGAACTCGAGTGGCGGCCGGGAGGCGGTGAACGTGACGTCGCTGACGATTCTCGTCCCGCCGGCAATGGGAATCACGCTGAACTTCTCGAAACCGGCCTCCGCCCCG
>DASWBQ010000360.1:0-10971 GCA_036390535.1 Gemmatimonadales bacterium
GAAAGCCCATTCTCTCCAGCAAGCGCAGCAACGGCCCGGACCCCGAGGGGCGGGTGGCAGGCAAGTCCACCCGTCCCCGGCGCGCCGAGGCGTCGAACCAGATGACGTCCGACGGGTCCCGAAGGCTGACGAAGGCGTTCCAGCGTGGCGATCCGGTCATCACGCTCAATGTCGCATCGGGGTGTGACCGTCCTGTCGCCATGCCGCGTTTCACCTGTCAAACACCACCGGAACGTGCGTCATCTCGTCGGCTTCCCGTTCCCGCGCCACCTCCTCCCAGAGCCGCTGGCGCCGCTCGGCGAGGGCGCCGGTCTCCCGGTAGGGCTGGTCGGGTCCCGCCTGCCGCACGAACCGAAGCCCGCCGAGCGGACCCTGGCTGGCGGCCTGCTCTCCGTCCTCGGTGAAGTAGACGAACACCCCGGGGCGGACGCCCAGGCAGAGCTTCAAGTGCGGCAGCGCCGCGTGGGCCCTCCGGGCGATCGCCAGCAGCCGTTCGGCCGGGGCGCGTCTCGGCAGCAGGTCGATTTCGTAGACCCCCTGCTGGACCCGGCGGACCAGAAACGGGAAGTCGGTGCAGGTGGGTGGCAGGGGAAGCGCGTCGTGCGACATGGATGTGCCCTTTCGTGTGAACGTGCCGTCCCGATCGCGCATGGGTCCGGACCCTGGGGTCCGGCCGGCGGGGCCACCGTGTGGGAACGGTTGGCGGGCGGGTCGTCGAGCCGGGGCTCTCGCCGCCACTCTCCATGCCGGGCAGCCGGAACGGGGGCTGCCCTGAGTGATGGACTTAAGGTAGCTAAGCGGTGTGACAGGGGGGGCGGCCAGTTCGAAAGGAGCTGCCGGGAGTCAATCCTGCGTCCTCCGTCTCCGCCCGGCTGGCGGCGGGATGGGAGCGGGAGGTCGCTCCAGGAGCATGGGATCCCGGATCTGGTGCGGGGTGCCGGCCTCTCGTCCGGTGCTATGCGCCGAACCGCGCCGGCAGCGTCCAGACGATACCGGGCGGGGCTTGGCAAGCCGAAGATCTCCTTCTTGTACTGGGCCAGCCAGGATGCAAGATGGCTGTCGACGTCGGGTGCCGATCCCGCCCGATCACCCCTCCGAGCAGGATCGCCCGGCCGCAAGGCGTTGGCCAGGGGCGGTCTGCCCTGGCGCTGCAGGTGGTGTTCTACCGGACGACCTCCCGGGCCGCTCGCCGGATGATCCCCCGGATCATGTCCGGGAAGATGAAGGCGTGGAACGGCAGCATCGAATACCAGTAGAGTCGCCCCATCAGGCCGTTCGGGGAGTAATAGGCGGTCTGGGTCAGCGTGTTGCCATCGATCCGGAACTCGAGCCATGCCTTGCCGCCCGTCTTCATGTGGGCCGCGAGCAGGAGCCGCCGGGCCGGTGTGCAGTCGATCACCCGCCAGACGTCGAGCACGTCGCCCACCCGGAGTTCGGCCTCGTCACGGCGGCCCGCTGCGTCGCCGAACCCGCCCGCCAGCTTGTCCATCACGCCCCGCATCCGCCACAGCAGGGTAAACCTGAACCAGCCCTGCCTGCCGCCGATCGAGCTGAAGGCCCGGAAGATTCGCTCTGGCGGGATGGTGCCGAACGACTCCCGCCTGACCACGCGGTAGACCGACCGGGCCAATTCCGCCTCGACGTTGGACCGAAATTCGACGCCCATGCTGTCGGTCCAGCGGCTCACCACCTGCTCCTGTTCGAGGGCCGCGACGGTTCGGGTCACCGCCATCTCGAAGGGCGCCGGCGTGAGCTGGGGGAACAGTCGGCGAGCTGTCGTCGTGGAAAACTGGCCTGAGGCCTTCCCCTGCACTTCCATCGCCTCCAGGAAGCGCCGGGAGAGCCGGGTCGAGAAGGGAGAGAGCAGCATCAGGACGTAGGGGGAAAGCTTCCTGGCACGGATTGGCACTCGAACGACCGTTCGCCGGACTCCCATGGCTGCGGCGGTGGTCGTCAGCATGTCCCTGAAGCGCAGCGGCTCCAGCCCGATCTCGACCTCGACCGAGCGGTCGAGTGGGACGTGGATGGCGCTGGTGAGGAAGTCCAGAACGTCCTGAACGCCAATGGCGATGGCTGGTGCCTCCATCCAGCGTGGCGCCGGGAGGACGGGGAGCTTCTGCACCAGGTGGCGGAGGGCTTCGAACAGCAGGCTTCCCGGGCCGAGGATGAAGCCGGACTGGAACCAGATGGTCTGGATCCGGTCGGGCTGGGCGTTCAGGGTTCTTCCGGCGCTCGCCGGCGAGGTCATGTCATCGTCGGAAGCATCGGTCCGGGGATAGGAGCCGAGGAAGATGATCCGCTGGACCCCAGCTCCGATGCAGGCATCGCGGAAGCGGGTCGGGTAGGTCCGGTTCAGCTCTTCGAACGCGCGGTCGGCGGCAACGAAGCCGATGGGGTAGAAGGCGACGTCGATCCCTGCAGTGGCCCGCCGCAGCACCTCGGGGTCAGTCGGATCGCCTTCGATCAGGTCCGCGACGCGGGCGCCTGCCTCACCGAGCGCCATGCGGCTGGTTGCCAGCACCCGGAGCGCGACGCCGGGGTGGTCCAGCAGGCGCAGGAGGAGGCGCCGCCCGAGGTAGCTGCTCGGGCCCGGCAGCAGGACCCGGGTCCTGGCGAGGTGGCTTGCTCCTTCCAATCCCGCCTCCATCGCGTCGAGGGGTGGCGCCGGGTGCGCCGCAGGGGGCTTCGGTGCAGCTCATTCTACCGGCCGGCCCTGGGAATGTGGCGTGCTTCCGGCAGGCCGGCCACTACGTGATCGGGGACATCACGTGGCCGACGACAACGGGTTGCGCCGTTCGGCCCGGACGCGCCGGACCTCCTGGACGACAATGATGACGGCCCAGATTTGAACGCACCCGGTGGTCACGGCCCCTATGACGCCACGGCTGGCCGTCGTCGCTGCACCCATGTTGTAGGTCAGGTGCCAGACCGCCGCGGCCAGCACACTGGCCTGGGTCCGCGTGCTGATATGCGTCAGGACGATGGAGCCAGCGCACAGCCCGAGAGCAAAGCCGCCAATGAGCACTGGGACACTCATGGAGGTGTAGCCCTCGATGGTCCAGAAGGTCGGCGTGTGCCAGCCCGCCCACACCACCGCGGTCAGGAGGGCGCTTTGAACCTTCCCGTAGCGCTGGAGGAGCTGGGGGAGCAGGAAGCCGCGCCAGCCGATTTCTTCGCCGTAACCATTGAAAAGGAGCACCAGGAGCAGGACCGTGGCCAGCGGCAAAGGTGGGAGGCCCGAGAACAGGGCGAAGTCGGACCATCGCGGCAGCTGGCCGAGGGCGCCTGCAATCAGCAGCGCGAGCGCCAGGAACCCGACCGGACTCAGCGCATACGCCCAGAACCGTCCGGCCGGCTCTGAGACCAGCCAGAGCCGTCTGGTGAGCGCCCGCAGCCCGGGGCCACCTGACTGCAGGGCGGTCGTCAGGAATGCGGCGATGGCCGGCCCAAGAAGGCCCGGGAAATGGGTGACCGAGCCGCCAGGGGTAACCACAGCGCCACTCAGTGCCAGCGGAATCCAGTACGCCCACGAGATCGCGTAGGTGAGCACGACGTAGACGAGGATCGGGTGACGGCGCGTGAACTCCCGCATGGGCTACCTCGGGTTCTGTCAGGGCTTCTGCTGCGCCGCAGCGATGCCCTCCATCCGCCGCCGGATCTCTTCCGCGCCAATCCAGCGCCCCCGAACCAGGACCCCCAGGATCGTGGCTGCGGCCCGCACGTCCTGCAGGGGGTTCTCCTCCAGGAGCAGCAGGTCGGTCCGTTTCCCGACCTCGATCGTCCCGGCCCGGTCGGCCTCGCCCAGGTACTCGAACGGCGCCGTCGTTGCCGCCCGGAGTACCTGGTACGGCGTCAGGCCGACGCCGACCAGTTCCACCAGCTCCTTGTGGAGGGCGAAACCCGGAACCAGGCCGGGGAACGCCGCGTCGGTACCGACCAGCAGCTTGCCCCCCTTGTCGTGGAACACCTTGGTCAGCGGCCGCTGCAGCCGCTCGAAATCATCCCGTATCTGTTTCCGGACCGCCGGAGGATGCGGCCGGTACAGGTTGTTCCCGATGAAGGACCAGACCGACTGCTGCAGGGGATGCTGATAGTAGACGTTCTCCGGTTCGCGCAGGAGTCCTTCGAAGTCGTCGTGGACCCGCATGATGGCCCGCGTCGTCACCAGCGTCGGGATCAGCCACACGCCCCGTTTGGCTATGATGTCGGCGTAGTAGTCGATCCGCTCCGGGCGATAGTCGCCGTGCGCGTGCCTCGCGATCTCCTCGGTATGGGCGATCATCTTCTGGCCCGCCTCGAGCACGTACTCGACGGACAGCTTGGCCGGGATGTGGCCGACCACGTCCATGCCCAGCTCATGTGCGGTGGAGATGACCGCGTCGTAGGGCTCCTTCTCGAGGAAAGTATAGACCTTCATCTTGTCGTAGCCTTCGGCCTTCGCCTGCGTGACGGCCTCGCGGGCCTCGGCCGCCGAACCGGCCCACAGGGTCAGGGGCTGAGGCCAGGCCTTCCCCGGGGCGTCGATCATCCGGGCCAGGATCAGCCTCGGGCCGAGGACTTCGCCCCGCTCGATCCGCTGCCGCAGGGCGAGCTCCGGCGGTGTCGCCGAGAGCCCCTGCACCATCGTGACCCCGTTCGCGATGAACGGGAACAGGAAGTCCTCCTGCGGCACGACCTGGCCCGCCGCCTCGGCCTGGGCCCCGGGCGGCAGCATCATGTTCCAGGCTTCGCTCAGCAGGTGCACGTGCATGTCGGACAGCGCCGGGAGCAGGTACCGTCCCGTCGCGTCGATGCGAAGCGCGGTCCCGGGTACCTTCACCGCCGAGGCGGGACCGATCTCGAGGATCGTACCGCCCGCCGTGAGTACCGTCTGGTCCGGGACCAGGCGCTCGGTATCCATCGGGATGACGGTGGCGTGGACGAACGCCACGACCTGCGGGCCGGGCGGCGGCTGCGGTCCTGCCTGCTGCCCGGAGGTGCATGACGCGCACAAGAAGGTGACTACGGCGATCAGGCCTCTTCGAAGCATGTTTGTCGCCTCCTACGGCGCGCCTGCCCGCCGGCGCCACCGCCCAGGGGATTCGCCGGTCCAGCGCCGGAACGCCCGGTTGAACGCGCTCTGCTCGCTGAACCCGAGCAGGAACGCCACCTCCGAGACCGAGACGACCGGATCCGCCAGGTAGCCGGCCGCGAGGCGGGCCCGCACCGCGTCGGACACCTCGTGAAAGGTGGCGCCGCAGGCGACCAGCCGCCGCTGCAGCGTCCGCACGCTGACATTGAGCTCCCGGGCCACGGCCTCTGCCGACGCGCCGTCCGGCAGCCGCGCGGCGATCGCCTGCTCGACCACTCCCACGAAGCCGGCTCCGGCGGTCGGCGTCCGCGCCGCCAGGATCCGGGCATGCTCCTCGAGCAGCGCTGCCAGCGCCGCGTCCCCGTCCACGGTCGGCTGTTCCCAAGCCGCGTGAGGGAACCGGAGCCGGTCGGCCGGGGCGCCAAACCGGACCGGCGCCTGAAAGACCTCCTGGTAGCGGGCGGCTGCCGGCGGTGCGGGCTGCCGCAGGTCCACGCCGGCTACCACGAGGTCGGGCCGGATCCGCATCCGGATCCGGGTGACGAGCGCGGCGAACACATAGTCCACGTACACCGGCGGGACCGGGCCGCCGTCCGCCCTGGCCAGCACCAGGCAGTGGTCGCCGGCCTCGGCCTCGACGCTCAGCGTGACCTCCTCGGCGATCAGGCCGAAGTAGCGGGCGAAGCGCCGCACCCCGTCGCCCACCGTGGCCGAGGCGGCTACCAGATAGTCGATGATGCGATAGGCGCCGAACGGGAGCGCAGTGGGGGCAGCCAGCTGGAGCGCCGGATCGCCGGTCGCCGCGCGCAACGCGTTCCAGACGGCCAGGACCGTCGAGCCGGGGAGCCGCGCGTCCGGGTCCTCGAGGGTTCCCGGGTCGACGCGGAACGCCTTCAGCACCGCGGCGGTGTCGATCCCACGCGCTGCCGCCGCCCGGACCATCGCGAGGGTGCTGGTCACGGCAATCGAGGGAGGCCCCTGCGCCATTGTCGCAAAATGTCACGAAGTCGGCGCCAGCTGTCAAAACCGCGGGCGGGGACCGGCGTAGGGAGTCCCACGACCGTACGGTACCGTACACCACCTGCCATGAGAGGAGCGCCGCCATGTCCCGTACCCGCATGTCCATCCTGTTCCTCGCCGGCCTGGCGTGGTTTCCGGCCGGTGCCGCTGCCCAGCACAACCACGACGTGATCCTTCATGTGAACCCCCGGTGGAAGGAGTGCGCCATCCAGCTTGACCCCGCGCTCACCCAGGAGGCGTGGCGCCAGTTCGTGGAGGAGGGCGGCATGTTGATCTACTTCCGCCCCCTGACCGACGCGCGGCCGATGGGACGCGGCAACTGGGAGATCTCGGCGCTCCGGTGGCAGACGGGCATCGACGACACCGAAGCCGCCTGGAACGACACCTTCGTGCACCCGAACGAAACCCACTGGCTGTACGAAGGGGACGGCTTGGCGTTCCCCGGGCTCACCGCCCGGGTCGGCGTGAGCAGCCGGATCGACGTGGGGGCCTATTTCACCAAGAACGTGCAGTCGAACTACGGCGTCGCCGGGGCCCAGATGCAGTACGCCTTCGTGCGCGACCCGGAGTCCCCCTGGGGCGCCGCTGCGCGGCTGAGCGTGGTGTCGCTGTTCGGACCTGCGGACGTGAACCTCGGCGCCGTCGGCCTGGACCTGGTGGCCAGCCGTCGGCTGGACATCGTGCGCCGGGTGTCCGTGACCCCGTACGTCGGGTGGTCCAGCATCGTGTCGGCCGGGCGGGAAACCAGCGACGCCGTGGCCCTCGAGTCCGAGGTGGCGCCGAGTTCCCAGGTAATGGGTGGCGCGGTCCTTCAGGTCGCCATGGTCCGGATCGGGGCCGAGTTCACGACCGGTCGGGTGGCCACCCGCTCGCTCAAGGTCGGCGTGGCCTTCTAGTCCTCACGGAGCCCCGGAGAAGCACAAGGCCGCCTCTCGGCGGCCTTACCGGGCCCGGGCTTCCCCCCGAGCCCCACCTGCCGAGCCCCACCTGCCGCGAAGTCGCAGTACATTCTGGCGTTCGCCCACCAAGAGGTCCGTGTGAACGACCCGATCGCTGCGCTGAACGCGGGGCTGGCCGGCCGGTATCGCCTGGAGCGCGAACTCGGCGAGGGCGGGATGGCCACCGTGTACCTGGCCCGCGACCTCCGTCACGACCGGGACGTGGCCCTCAAGGTGCTCAAACCCGAGCTGGCCGCCGTGCTGGGACCCGAACGGTTCCTCCGGGAGATCCGGGTCACCGCCCGGCTCCAGCACCCCAACCTCCTGCCGCTGTACGACTCGGGCGCCGCGGACGGGGCCCTGTTCTACGTGATGCCGCTGGTCCGGGGCGAGTCGCTCCGCGACCGGCTCACCCGGGAGCGGATGCTCCCGGTGGACGAGACCGTCCGGCTGGTCCGCCAGGTGGCCGGGGCGCTCGACTACGCCCACCGACAAGGGGTCGTTCACCGCGACATCAAGCCCGAGAACATCCTGCTCCAGGACGGCGAGGCGATGCTGTCCGATTTCGGCATCGCCCTGGCCGTGGCCGAAGCCGGCGGTGGCCGGCTCACGGGCACCGGGCTCTCGATCGGCACTGCCCAGTACATGAGCCCGGAGCAGGCCACCGCCGAGCGGGACGTCGACGCCCGGAGTGACATCTACTCCCTCGGCGCGGTGGCCTACGAGATGCTGGCCGGTGAGCCGCCGGTGACCGGCATCTCCGCCCGGGCTATCGTGGCCAAGCTGCTGACGGAGCGGCCCACTCCGCTCCGGGTGGTCCGCGACGCCGTGCCCGCCGCAGTGGAGCAGGCGGTGATGCGGGCCCTGGCCAAGGCGCCGACCGACCGGTTTGCCACCGCCCGTGACTTCGCCGCTGCGCTCACGGCCGCGCCGACCGACGAGCCCGCCGGTTCCGGCAGGATGCGGTCGCGCCGGCTGATTGGGGTCGCCCTCGCGGTGGTGGTGGCGGCTGCGGCATGGCTGGCCAGTCGCGGTCTCTCGAGTGGGCCTGGCGGGGCCGGAGCCGAGGCGGGCGTTCCCGCCCCCATCCGATCGCTGGCGGTGCTGCCGCTCGACAACTACTCCGGCGACCCGGCCCAGGACTACTTCGCCGAAGGCATGACCGACGAACTCACCACCGCACTGGCCGGGCTGGGCCAGCTCCGGGTGACCTCGCGCGGGTCGGCGATGCAATTCCGGGGCAAGGACCGCCCGCCCACCCCCGAGATCGCCCGGACGCTCAAGGTGGATGCGGTGGTGGAGGGCTCGGTGGCCCGGTCGGGGGACCGGGTCCGGATCACCGCCCAACTCGTCGATGCCCGGGTGGACCAGCAGGTTTGGGCCCGGAGCTTCGAGCGGAACTCGAGCGACGTGCTGGCGCTCCAGGCCGAGATCGCCAGCGCCATCGCCGCGGAGATCAACATCCGGCTGTCCGAGCCGGAGCGGGCCCGCTTGGTGGCGGCGCGGTCGGTCGATCCGGCGGCCTACGACGCCTACCTCAAGGGCCGGTACTTCTTCAACCGGCCCAGCGACGAGAACCTCCGGAAGGCGATCGCCCAATTCGAGGAGGCGGCCAGGCTGAGCCCCGGGTTCGCCCCGGCCTGGTCCGGCCTGTCGGACGCGTACCTCTGGGCCGGCTACAACGAGGGGATCATGACCGCCTCCGAGGGGAAGGTGAAGGCCCGGGTGGCGGCCGAGCGGGCGGTTCAGGTCGACAGCAGCTCGGCCGAGGCCCAGACCTCGCTGGCGGTGTTCAAGCTGTTCTATGAGTACGACTGGGCGGGTTCGGAGCAGGCCTTCCGGAAGGCAATCGCCCTCAACCCCAGCTACGCCTACGCCCACGACCAGTTCACCCTGCTGCTGGCGTTCATCGGGCGGCTGGACGAGGCCGATGCGGAGGGCCGGCGGGCGGCGGAACTGGACCCGCTCTCACCCCAGGTCCTGATCGATGCCACGATGGCGCCGCTCTTCCGGAAGGACACCGCAGCCGCCCGGGAGCTGGCACGGCGGGCCGGGGAACTCGACCCGAGCTACTTCTTCCCGGTGTCGATGCTGGGGTGGATCGAACTGCAGGTCGGCAACTACTCCGCTGCGATCCCGCATTTCGAGCGCGCGGCCGGAATGGCGGCGCCGCCGTTCGTGACCGCCTACCTGGGATTCGCCTACGGTGCGGCCGGGCAGCGGGACAAGGCACTCGGCACCCTGGAGCGGCTCCGCGCCATCTCGCCGGGTGGCCAGGTGGCGCCGTTCAACCTGGCCATGGTCCACCTGGGCCTGGGCGACAAGTCGAGGGCGATCGACTACATCGAACAGGCCCTGGCGGCCGATTCCCAGATGATCCCGTGGCTTGGGCGGGACGCCATGTTCGACTCGCTCCGGTCGGAGCCCCGGTTCCAGGCCCTGCTCCGGAAGCTCGAGTTCATCGACTAGCGGACGACCTCCAGCCCCGCCTTCCGGAGCCCGTCGATCAGGTGGGCCGTCAGCTCCCGTCTTGCCGAGCCCGACCTGCCGGGCAGTTCCTGCCAAGCTCTATCTGCCTCCGACTCAGGCGACCTTGCCGGTGGAGACTTGCACCCGGACCCCGGCGCGACCGAGCATCTCGATCAGGGTGTCCACGCTGAAGCGGTCGATCCGGCCGCGTACCAGGTCGCTGACCCGGGGCTGGGAAACGCCGAACAACGTAGCGGCGGCCTTCTGGGTGAGTTGGCGTGCCGCGATGAGCCGGCTGAGGCGGATCATCAGGTCGGACCGGATGCGAAGATGTTGAGCTTCCCGGGGGTCGAAGCCGAGGTCCCGGAAGACGTTGCCGGAGGAGCGTCTGGTAATCCTGGTCACGAAGGCCTCCGGTCGGCCCGGTGTCGGGCCAGGGCGGCGAGCCGACGCCGAGCCAGCTCCAGGTCGAGGTTGCTGGTGCGCCGGGTTCGCTTCTCAAACGCGTGCAGCACGTAGATCGCCTCCTCGAACCGGGCAACGTAGAGGACCCGGTAGGCGCCTTTCACCCGCACCCGCAGCTCCTGCACCCCAGTCCCGACTGAGGGCATCGGCTTCCAGTCGTGAGGGACGAGCCCGGCCTGAAGGCGCCGGAGTTCGTGCCCAATCACCTGCCGAACCTCGGGTGGGAAGGCCCGGACCGCCTCAAGGCTGGTTGCCAGCCAGACCAGTGGCTTGTCCCGGGCAGCCATGGTCAATATAAGTACTTATATACATCCCGGCAAGACACTCGCCGGTTGCATCGGACTGCGTCGACGGGGTGACACATGTGCCAAGATCACCACCAGCGCAGGAAAGGAATAACCATTCCGACGCACCCGGCACCGTTTCGCTTCGCCTGGCGGTACCTGCCGAGCCGTATCTGCCGAGTGGCACCTGCCGAGCGGTACCTGCCGCGCCCTATCCGCCGAGCCCGGCCTTCCGGAGCCCGTCGATCAGGTGGGCCGTCAGCTCCGGGTCGAACCACCGGCCGAAGTCGTCATGCACGGAGACGGCGAATTCCGGCCGCAGCACCAGCAGCTCCCGCAGCGCTTCGCGGGCCGGCTCCATCTCGCCCAGCTGGGCGTGGGCCGCGGCCCGGACGGCGCACCCATACACGTGGCCGGGCAGGTTG
The DNA here is from genome assembly GCA_036390535.1 of Gemmatimonadales bacterium. Classification (GTDB taxonomy): domain Bacteria; phylum Gemmatimonadota; class Gemmatimonadetes; order Gemmatimonadales; family GWC2-71-9; genus SZUA-320. Next base: position 10,673 of record DASWBQ010000360.1, read on the forward strand.
ATCTTCAGCACGATGGCCAGCGCGCCGTGATAGTCCCCTCGGCGGTAGGCGTCGAAGAACATCGGGTACCAGTACCACCCCGGATGGTGCGGGTTGAGCCGGGTGGCTCGTTCCGCCAGGGCGCAGCCCCGCTCCCACTCTCCGGCGCACGCCACCAGCATCCCCAGGTGCGAGGTGGCGTTGCCGTCCATCGGGTTCAGGGCCAGGGTGCGGTCGGCGGCGTTCCGGAAAGCCTGGATCTCCTTCCGGAAGAACAGCGCCTGGGCCAGGGCGTAGTGGGCCATGTGGCTGGAGGGCGC
>DASWBQ010000361.1:0-1655 GCA_036390535.1 Gemmatimonadales bacterium
GCAGCCGCCCGATCTGGCGTCGCGACGGCCGCACCGTGGTCTTCCTCCGGGTCGCATACGGCGTCGGGGTTTCGCAGCGCGCGGTCGGCGCGCCCGTGGCCCAGCGCGCGCTGGACGCCTCGGCGCCCCCGGCGGACCTGAAGGGACCGTGGCAGGACCGGACCGTGGCGGAATTCGTCTTTGGGCCGGACGAGCGGTTTGCGGCCCTGCGCATGAGCGGCTCTCAGGGCGACCGTGACATCCTGGTGTGGGAGGTCGGTACCGACTCGCTCCGGCCTTTCGCCGCCGAGCCGGGCGTCCAGGAGCGGAGCCCCGCGGTGTCGCCAGATGGCCGCTGGCTGCTCTATGCGTCCGACCGGTCGGGGCGGGACGAGGTCTACGCCGAGGTGTTTCCCGGCGGCGGCGGACGGGTGCAGCTCTCGGCGGAAGGCGGTCGCGAGCCGGTCTGGTCGCGCGACGGATCCCGAATCTTCTACCGGGCGCTCGACGGCTGGATGGTGTCCGCCCGGCTCACTCCTGCGCTGGCGGTGACCGGGCGGGATCGGCTGTTCGACGCCAGCCCCTACCTCGCCAACCAGTTCCTGGCGGTGTACGACGTCGGCCCGGACGGGCGCTTCCTGATGATCCGGCGCGAGACCCAGCCGGCCCGGACCGACGTGGTCATCATCCGCAATTGGGTGGCCGACGCGCTGCGGCGCCTGGACGGCGGCCGGTAGGCCGCGGGGCCGTCCGGCCTCTCCCGTCCTCTCCCGCCCTCTTACATTCCTCGCATGACCGCCACCGCCGCTCCTCTCGACGACGTCCAGCAGCTTGCCCGCCTTGCCTCCGCGGTGGCCGACCTTCGGACCCAGGTGGCGCGGCGGATCGTCGGACAGACCGAGGTGGTGGACGGCGTCCTGACGGCCCTCCTCTCCGGGGGACACGCCCTTCTGGTGGGGGTGCCGGGACTGGCCAAGACCCTGCTGGTGCAGACTGTCGCCGAATCGCTCCACCTGACCTTCAACCGGGTCCAGTTCACCCCCGATCTGATGCCGGGCGACATCACCGGCACCGAAATCGTGGAGGAGGACCCGGCCAGCGGCAGGCGGATGTTCCGGTTCATCGAGGGGCCGGTCTTTGCCAACGTCGTCCTGGCCGACGAGATCAACCGGACCCCGCCCAAGACCCAGGCGGCGCTGCTCCAGGCGATGCAGGAACACCAGGTGACGGCTGCGGGCAAGACCTACCGGCTGCCGGATCCCTTCTTCGTGCTCGCGACCCAGAACCCGATCGAGCAGGAAGGCACCTATCCCTTGCCGGAGGCCCAGCTCGACCGCTTCATGCTGGAGATCCGGGTGGGGTACCCGAGCCGGGACGAGGAGGAGCGGATCGTCGAGCAGACCACCGGGTCGGCGCGCGCCGGGGTCAGTCCGGTGCTGGATGCCGAGACTCTGGTGGCGATGCAGAGACTGGTCAGGCGGATCCCAGTGTCGACGGGGCTGATCCGGTCGGCGGTGTCGCTGGTGCGGATGACGCGCCCCGGCGAGGCCGACGCGCCGGCGGTGGTGAAGCAGTTTGTCGAGTGGGGGGCCGGCCCCCGGGCCAGCCAGTACCTCGTCCTGGGCGCCAAGGCGCGGGCGGCGCTCGATGGGCGCCCGATGGCGGACCTGGACGAC
>DASWBQ010000362.1:0-2448 GCA_036390535.1 Gemmatimonadales bacterium
CCAGACGCCGATGAACATGACCGGCTCCCCGGTGCGCTCCGCGACGATCGCCGGGACCCGGAAGATCCCGCTGCCGATCGTGGTCCCGACCAGCATCATGACCCCGCCCCAGAGACCAACCGATCGGGGCAGGCGCTCGCCCCAGGGATCTCGCTGCTCGCTCATGCCGGCTCCGGCTGCTGAAGGGTCAAGAGGAAAGGGAGAACATCCCATCCAAGCCACGGCTTGACAAGGGGTTAGATCGAGCCGTTCTTTGCGCCATGGTCGGCCTGCTGCACGATCTCGTCATGCTCACCAAACCGCGGGTCATTTCCCTGCTGCTGGTGACGGCCGTCGCTCCCATGTTCATCACCGGCCAGGGAATGCCGTCGGTGGGACTGGTCCTCACCGTGCTGGTGGGCGGCTACCTCATGGCCGGCGGCGCCAACGCGATCAACATGTGGTTCGACCGCGACGTGGACATCGTCATGAGCCGCACCCGGAGCCGGCCGGTGGCCGCCGGGCGGCTCCCGGGAGGGGCCGCACTGCTCTGGGGCGTCGCCCTCGGCGCCATCGCTTTCGCCCTCCTCTGGCGGTTTGCGAACCCCCTCGCCGCCTGGCTCGCGCTGGGCGGCCTCCTCTTCTACGTCTTCGTGTACACGCTCTGGCTCAAGCGCTGGACCCCGCAGAACATCGTCATCGGCGGTGCGGCCGGCGCCTTTCCGCCGCTGGTGGGGTGGGCGGCCGTCACCGGCCAGATCGACCTGGCGGCGATCTACCTCTTCGCCATCATCTTCTACTGGACCCCGCCCCACTTCTGGGCCCTGGCATTGATCAAGCGCGACGAATACGCCAAGGCGGGGATTCCGATGATGCCGGTGGTGAGGGGCATGCACGAGACCAAGGTCCAGATGCTGGCGTACACCATCATGCTGGTCCCGCTCACCGTGCTGCCGTGGTTGTCGGGAACGCAGGGCGGGCTCTACCTGATCGCCGCCGTCCTGCTGGGCGCCCGCCTGCTCTGGTACTGCCTCAAGCTGCTCAGGGAAACGACGCTGACCGGGCGGGCCTGGCAGATGTACAAGTACTCCCTGCTCTACCTCGCCCTGCTGTTCGTCGCGATGGGCGTCGACCGGGCCTTCCCCTTCTGGCAGCTCCGGGAGCCGCTGGAGCTGGTTCTGATCCAGTCGGGCAGATAGTCGATCGACGTGCTCCGGCGTTGAGGCAACACGCGTCGGCTCTCTCGTCTCTCGTCTCTCGACTCTCGGCTCACGACTGACGACTCAGGCCTGACCGCTCACGACCAGGTCACGTTGCCGCGCGCCTGGGGTTACCACCGCCCCCGTGGGGCCCCAGTACATGTTCACCTCGCTCCGCACCCCGAACTCGCCCGGCAGGTAGATCCCGGGCTCGATCGAGAACCCGACCCCCGGCATCATCAGCCGGTCGTCCCTCGTCTCGTAATCGTCGCAGTGCGGGCCGGAGCCGTGCAGGTCCCGGTCGATCGAGTGCCCGGTGCGGTGGACGAAGTACTGGCCGAATCCGGCCGCCTCGATCACGTCCCGCGCCGCGCGATCCACCTCGTAGCCCCGGAGCTCGGCGCCGCGGCTGACCCGGTCCTCCACCCGCGCGAGCGCGGCGTCCCGCGCGTCCCGCACCGTCTCCCAGACCAGCTGCACCCGCTCGGGGGGCCTCGGCCCGCTGAATCCCATCCAGGTCTGGTCGGCGAAGACCGTCCCGAGCCCGGGGCCGGCCCAGAGGTCGATCAGCACCACTTCGTCGCGCCCGAGGGTCCGGTCCTTGCCGGCGATCGGCTCGTAGTGGGGATCCGCCGCGTTGGGGCCGAAGCCCACGATCGGGGGATGATCGAACTCCAGTCCTGCCGCATGGATCGCGTCCACCACCCGGGACTGGAGCTCGCACTCGGTGAGCCCGGTCCCGCCCCGGGTCACGGCCCAGGCCAGGGCGTCCCGCGCGATCGCGGCAAGCGCCTCGGCGGCCCGCTCGTGGTTCGCCGTTTCCTCCACGTTCCACCGCGCCGCGAACTGGGTCACCAGCCCGCCGCTCGGAACCACGGTGCCGCCCAGCGAGCGGATCAGCTCCACCACCCCGAGCGGCACCCGGTCCAGGTAGGGTACCGCGTCTCCGGGCGAGATCTCCATCGCCACCGTCCGTCCCGCCACGACGCTCCGGAGAGCTTCGTGCAATTCCTGCCACCGCGCGTACGGGAGCACGGTGCCCGGGAACCCTTGCATCGGGCCCAGCTCGATCTTGTGGGCCACCGCCACTGGCTCACCCGCCAGGGGCAGGTAGACGAACAGCCGCCGGCTGCCCATCCCGCCGAGGCCGAGCACCCGGCCGGCCACGGGGTTGGTCCCCCGGAAGTCGTAGAGGAGCCACCCGTCCGCGCCGCACGCCTCGAGTCCCGCCCGCAGGGCCTCCCGGTCAAACTGATCGCGGATGCTCATT
>DASWBQ010000363.1:0-5822 GCA_036390535.1 Gemmatimonadales bacterium
TGACGCAGTTCCGTCCGGAGGTGATCGCCCCCTGGGACGTCCGCAACCTGCTGGTCAATCGCGGGACCCTGCTGCTGCTCAACGAGCTGATCCTGGCCAAGCCGGTGGTGACCGAGGCGGACCGCCGGACGGTGGTCCGTCATGCGATGAAGGCCATCATCGGCTACGGCGACGCGCTGCTGTTCTTCCTGGGCGGATACCACTGGAGCTACCTGGAGAAGCAGCGGCGGATGCGTGCGCACCCTGGCGTCCACTCCGCCCTGCGCCGCCTGTATGACCGCGCCGCGGAGTTCCGGTTCCGGCCCGACTACGCCAGCTACGCGGGGTGCGACCTGGCCCGTGCCAACCAAGCCCTGCTCGATGCGCTGGCACCGGTCCACCTCGAGTGCGAGCAACGACGGCTCGGGCTCCCCGAGCTCTGCTGGGAGTCCTACGCCGAGTCGGTGAGCCGGGCGGCTGTCCCTGCCACCCTGCGCTCGCCCCGCGCCCTGGCGCGGCGGCTGAGGACGCTGGGGCACCGGACCCCTGGCCTGCGCCTCGACACGCCGCTGGGGAAGCTCGGCCACCAGCTGGCCAGCCCCGGCGACCGCCTCTCCGTCCTCTTCCCTGGCATTGCCTACCCTCGGCAGGCCCCGGGCCTCGCCACGCGCGCCGCGGAATCGTTGCAGGTGAGCCCGGAGCAGCCGGTGGCACTGGTGCGGGCCTACATGGCGAAGTGGGGAGTGCACGGGGACAGCAACCTCGCCACGGCCCTCGACGCGATGGGGCTGTCACTGTCGGAGGCCGCATGATCTGCCTGACGGGCGACCTCCACCACGCCAGCCTCGGCACCGGCAACCAGCGCCACTGCGATATCAGCGAGATCCAGGTCGCGCAGCGCTTCCTCGCCCTGCTCGAGCAGTACGACCTCCGGATGACGTGCTTCGTCTCCGGCAAGGCGTTCGCCGAGGAGTGGACCGACCTCGAGCCCATCGCCCGCCACCCGCTGATCGAGCTGGGCGGGCACAACTGGTCGTGCTTCCAGCCGCAGCTCTGCCACCGGATCTCGAAGAAGCTGCTGGGCAGCTATGCCGGGCCGGCCTGGTACGAGCGACGGGACGTCCGGCGAACCGCCGGCATCATCAGGGAGCGGACCGGTCGCCAGATCCGGGCATGGCGGAACCACATGTACATGCACGGGCCCCACACCGACCGGGTCCTGGCGTCCGAAGGGATGGCGGTCTGCTCCGACGGCACCGGGCGCAACTCCCTGGGCCCCGAGTGGCGGAAGCCGGGCCTGTTTCACCTGCCGATCAACGTGATCCCCGACCACGAGCACATCTACCACGCCGAACGGACCCCGGACTGGGTGGCGTGGTGGGTTCGCCGGTATGGCTGGTCCGACGACTGGGGCCCCTGGTCGTATGACATCGACGAGTGGGTTGAACTGGTGCTGGCAGACCTGCGCCGCAACGAGGCGCGCGGCGCCGTCAGCACCCTGATCATTCACCCGATCACGATGTACCTGGCAGACCGGTTCCGCGGGGTCCACCGGATCCTGGAGTTCATCGCGAACCGCGAGCACGTCCATGTGAGCCAGGTCGTGGGAACGGCCCCGCCATGGCGGAGGGCCGCATGACCACGCCGAGCCTTTCCGTGGTGATGCGGAGCAAGAACAGCGACTGGGTGATCCACCAGGCCCTGGCAGCCCTGTTCTCGCAGTCGATCACGGACTTCGAGTTGATCCTACTCGACAGCGGGTCCAGCGACCGAACCCTCGAGATCGTGGGCCACTACCCCCACCGGCTTCTCCGGGTGGCCCCGGAGGAGTACGTCCCGGGCCCGGTCCTGAACCAGGGCTTCACCGCCGCCAGGGGGGAGATCGTGGTACTGCTGAACTCCGACGGGGTCCTGCTCGCTCCGGACGCACTGGAGCGGCTGGTGGCTCCGTTCGATGACCCGGCCGTCTGCGCGACCGTGGCCCGGCAACTGCCGCGGCCGGAAGCGGACGCCTGGGTGCGGCGGGAGTACGCCGTGAGCTTTCCCGAGGCCGGTGCCACGCCGCCATGGATCACCCTGTCGGCGGTCACGGCGGCGATCCGCCGGTCCGCCTGGGAGAGGCACCGGTTCTACGATTCCGCCTGGGGCTCAGAGGACACCGAGTGGGGCCTCTGGGCCAAACGCCAGGGCATGGAGATCCGGTATGTGCCGGAGGCCCTGGTAATGCACTCCCACAACTACACCCTCAGGCAGCTGTACGGCCGTCGGTTCATCGAGGGGGAGGCCGATGCCTTCCTCTATGCGAAGCCCGCCGGGCTTCCCGGCACCCTGGCACGGGTGGCCTGGTGGAGCCTCCGCGACGCTCTGGCGTGCCTGCGAACCGGGACCTGGTCGGACCTGCCCCGGATTCCCGCACGGCAGGTGGTCTACCACTGGGGGTGGCTGCGAGGGCACCGTCATGGGACGGCACGGCGCCTACGGGGGAACCGGGACATCCGCCTGGGCCAACAGACGGTGCTCAGCCGGCACGAGTCGGTCCAGGCCGGATAGACACCGGTGCGGGACAGGACGAAGCGGGGACGAACGGCAGCCGTTCGTCCCCGCCTCGCGTCGCGGGCCGCCTAGTTCAGCCGGTGAAAGAGATAGCGGTAGTTCCGGTTATCCGGCCTCGCCACGTACCAGTCGGGCACGGCGGTTCCAACTGAGGTCGCCCAGGTGACGAACTCGAGGTGGCCACAGTTGATCGGCACCCGCTCCACCGGCCAGTCCCACCCCGCCGGGAAGGAGAATCGCCCACGGGAGCCCGTTGACCATGGGGTGTCGGCCGCAGTCGTCCTCGGTCCCGGCAAGAGCGGGGTCGGCCAGCGCTGTTCCAGACTGCCCGGCAAGGTGGCCTTCCCTGCCGCGAATCGCCGTTGACGATCAGGAAGGGGTCGAAGGGCGTCACCCCGAGATCCCTGTCCTTGAGCGGCGTCCGGCAGGTGAAGAGCAGCCTCCGAATGCGCCCCGGAAGCCGCGATTCCCTCCGGGATGCGGCCAGCGCACATTACGGATCCTCTCACCCCATGGCACCATGCGCGCACTGACGACCGGCTGCCTCCTGCTGGGCCTCTTCGCCACCCCGGCGGCCTCCCAGGTCCCTGCCCCGCTCTCCGACATGGTGCGCCGCGTCTTCGCCACCAACGAGTTTGGCGCGCGGCAGCGGTTCGGGCCCGTGCAGTGGACCGAGGGCGGCTCGGCCTACCTGACGGTCGAGCCGTCGAAGGAGACGTCGGGCGGGCTCGACATCGTCCGGTATCAGACCGCCACGGGGGCCCGCTCGGTGTTCGTGGCGGCCGCCCAACTGGTGCCGGCCGGCCAGGAACAGCCGCTCGACATCGAGGAATACACCGTCTCCGCCGAGGGGCGTCAGGTCCTGGTCTTCACCAACTCCCAGCGCGTCTGGCGCGACAACACCCGGGGCGACTACTGGCTCCTGGACCGCTCGGCACAGACCCTCAAGAAAATCGGTGGGCCCGAGGCGCCGCCCTCGAGCCTGATGTACGCCAAGCTGTCGCCGACGGGCGACCGGGTCGCCTACGTCCGCGGGGGCGAGATCTACGTCGAGCACCTCGCCAGCGGGGCGATCACCCGGCTCACCTCCGGGGCGGATTCCCTCCACGTGAACGGGATGACCGACTGGGTCTACGAAGAGGAATTCGGGCTCCGGGACGGGTTCCGCTGGTCGCCGGACGGGGCCCGCATTGCCTACTGGCACTTCGACATGACGGGCGTGGGCACGTTCAAGCTCATCAACACCACCGATTCGATCTACCCGATCGTCACCCCGATCCAGTATCCCAAGGTCGGCACCGCCAACTCCGCGGTCACGGTGGGGGTGGTGCCGGCCGCCGGCGGCCCGACCACCTGGATCGAGGTCCCGGACGATCCCCGCGACAATTACATCCCCCGGATGGAGTGGGCCGGACCGACCGAGGTCGTGATCCAGCGGATGAACCGGCTCCAGAACACCAACCGGGTCCTGCTCGCCAACGTGGTCACCGGACGCGTAACGGTGACGCTCACCGAGCGCGATGACGCCTGGCTGGACGTGGTGGACGACCTGGCCTGGCTCTCCCAGGGGAAAGAGTTCCTCTGGCTCAGCGAGCGTGACGGCTGGCGGCACGTGTACCGGGTCAGCCGGGACGGCGCCAGGATGTCGCTGGTCACGCCCGGGGCTTACGACGTGGTGAGCGTCGCCTCGGTGGATGAGGCACAGGGGCAGGTCTACTTCATCGCATCGCCGGACAACGCTACGCAGCGCTACCTCTACCGGGCGCGGCTCGACGGCAAGGGCGCACCCCAACGGGTGAGCCCGGTGACGCAGCCCGGCACCCATCGGTACGACATCTCTCCCGATGCCAGATGGGCGTTCCACACCTGGTCGTCGGCCAATGCGATTCCCACGACCGACCTGGTGGGCCTCCCGAAACACGCCACCATCCGGACCATGGTGGACGACACCGTGCGGCGGGCGGCAGTCCAGGCGGTGCTGCCGAGACAGGCCGTGGAGTTCTTCCAGGTGGACGCCGGCGAAGGCCTGACGCTCGACGGCTGGATGATCAAGCCGCGGAACTTCGACTCGAGCCTGCGCTACCCGGTCCTGGTCTATGTCTACGGGGAGCCGGCGGGCCAGACCGTCGTGGACCAGTGGGGCGGCGGATCGACGATCTGGTACCAGGCGATCGCCGACCAGGGCTACGTCGTGGTGAGCTTCGACAACCGCGGCACCCCGGCCCCCCGGGGACGGGCGTGGCGGAAGTCGGTCTACCAGCAGATCGGGGTGCTGTCGAGCCGCGACCAGGCGGAGGCGCTCCGCGCCCTGACCCGGAGCCGGCCCTATCTCGATCCGGCCCGGGTGGCGATCTGGGGCTGGAGCGGTGGCGGGTCGAGCACGCTGCAGGCGATGTTCCGCTACCCCGAGGTCTACCAGGTCGGGATGGCGGTCGCGTCGGTCCCGGACCAGCTGCTCTACGACACCATCTACCAGGAACGCTACATGGGCGTGCCCGGCCCGGGCGCAGAGGCGTACCAGAAGGCGTCGCCGATCAACCACGCCGAGGGACTCAAGGGCCGCCTGCTGATCGTCCACGGAAGCGGGGACGACAACGTTCACTACCAGGGCAGCGAGCGCCTGGCCAACCGGCTGGTCCAGCTGGGCAAGCCCTTCGACTTCATGGCCTATCCGAACCGGAGCCACTGCATCTGCGAGGGTCCCGGGACGACGGCCCACGTCTACTCGCTGCTGACCCGGTACCTCGTGGAGCACCTGCCAGCCGGCGGGCGTCCACGTACGGCACCGTGAACCGCTTCCGGCCATGACCCGACCCCCTACGCTCCGCTCCGTCGACATCAAGGCCGTGCTGGCCCAGCTCACCGTGGCGGACCCGGCCCTGGGTTCCGTCATCGCCGCCTCCCCGCCCTTCAGCCTCGTGCCACGGGACCGCCGCTCCCCGTTCGACGAACTGATGCGGGCGATCGTCTACCAGCAGCTGTCGGGCCAGGCTGCGGGGACGATCTTCGGCCGGTTCGTGGCGCTGTACGGCACCAAGGGGAAGTATCCGCTTCCGGAACAGGTGATGGCGACGCCGACCGAGACGATGCGGAGCGTGGGGCTCTCCCGGGCGAAGGCGGCAGCGATCCAGGACCTGGCGGCCAAGACCATCGCCGGCGTGGTGCCAACTCTCGCCGAGGCGAAGCGACTCGAGGACGAGGTGCTGATCGAGCGGCTGGTGGCGGTGCGCGGCGTGGGCCGCTGGACCGCCGAGATGTTCCTGATGTTCGGGTTGGGCCGGCTGGACGTC
>DASWBQ010000364.1:0-3986 GCA_036390535.1 Gemmatimonadales bacterium
CTCCAGGGCGGCCGCGAGCCGGGGAGAGAGGGCCTCCACCGGAGTGAGCGCCCGGCCCAGGGTGAAGCTCTGGTAGCGAAGCCAGCGCTCGGCGGGGTGACCGGGGGCATAGCCACGGGGCAGGCGGGTGAGCATCTGCTCCTGATCGAGGCCGCCGAACCGGCGCCGCAGCACCGGCGTATCCGCCACCGCGGCGAAACCCTTGGGGTCTTCGGCAAGGGCATCGCGGATCCGGGCGAGCGACCCCCGGGGCGGCATCCAGATCCCGGCGCCAAGGAAACTCTCGGTGGGGGAGATCTGGAAGTAGAAGCCCGCGCTGCCGGCGTCGGCCTCCTGGCCGACCTGCCGGCCGGCGTCCCGGTGGAAGAACCAGCACGAGGCGTGGGTCTTGTACGGCGACTTGTCCCGCGAGAACCTGACGTCGCGGTGGATCCGGAAGACCGAGCGGCGGGGATCGCCGACGATTTCGGGCGCGATCCGGGCGAACCGGACGTCCATCTCCTCGACGAGGGCGCGGACCGGGGTGCGGACCACGGCTTCGTAGCGCGGCCGGTTGGCCTCGAACCACGCCCTCTCGTTGTTCCGGGCCAGCTGCCGGAAGAAGGTCATCAGGCCGGGAGTGAATCCGGCGAAGGCGATGTCGGCGGCACGGGCCATGGCGACGGCTCCACGTTTCGGGATATTCCAGTCCGATATTAGCTTGCGAGCCGGATTCCATGCCAGCGCCCGACTCGCCGCCTCGCCTCGAGACGACGCCGCTTCCCGGCGCGCCTGCGCCCCGGGAACGGTTCGGCCTGCCGGACCAGCGGACGCTGGTGGGCTGGCTCTTCGTGTTCCGGGTGGTGCTGGCCACGCTGCTGCTGGTGCGGGCGGCCTACATCTGGCCCCGGATCGGGGACGACTCCCTCTTCATCAGCATCGTGATTCTGCTGGCGCTGGCGGCGACGGCCTATGGCGTCGTGCTGCTGCAGGGTCGTGCCGCCCGGCCAGGGCCGGTTTCCTACCTGACCCAGGCGCTTGCCGACCTCGCGGTGGTCACTGCGCTGGTCCGGGTCGGCGGCGAGGCCTCCACGGTGCTGGCGGCACTCTACGTGGTGGTGATCGCCGCCTACGCGCTGCTGCTGCCGGCGTGGGCCAGCGTGCTGGTGGCGGCGGCGGCCGGCGCGTCGTACCTGGGGGCGCAACTCCTGGCCGGCGCTGAGGAACTGCCGGCGGGGCTCTGGGGCCAGCTGGTGGTCTTCGGGTTCGTCTTCGTGCTGGTGGCCCTGCTGGCGGAGCGGCTCCAGCGCCAGGTGACGGCCCAGCAGCAGATGGCCACCGAACTGAGCCGGGTCCGCTTCGAGGCGGGCGAAATCCTCCGGAGCATCAAGACCGGCGTCATCACGGTGGACGGGACGGGGACGCTGGCGTTCGCCAACCCGGCGGCGGAACGACTGCTCGCCATCAACATGCAGGCCGACGCGGGGCAGCCGATCCTGGAGCGTTTGCAGCGTCTGGCGCCCGAGCTGCACGACGCGGTCGTCGCCGGCATCCGCCGGGGCGAGCGGGTGGCGCGGGGCGAAGGGACCGTCACCCGGCCCGACGGGCGGCAGTTCCCGATCGGCCTCAGCACCACGACGTTCGAGCAGGAGGGGGGCAGCATCCCGGCGGTGACGGCGCTGTTCACCGATCTGTCGGAACTGAAGCAGCTCCAGGAACTCAACCTCCGGGCCGAGCGGTTCGAGGCGGTGGCGGCGCTCTCCGCCTCGCTGGCTCACGAGATCCGGAACCCGCTGGCCTCGATCCGGAGCTCGGTGGAGCAACTGGCCGGTTCGGCCAACGCCGACGAGGACGAGCGCGTCCTGGGGCGACTGATCATGCGGGAGAGTGACCGGCTCAGCCGGCTGCTCGGCGAATTCCTCGACTTCTCGAGGGTACGGGCGTCCAACTTCTCGGCGGTGGACCTCCACGAGGTGGCGCTCGAGACGGCCCGGCTGGTCCGGGGCCATCCCGACTGCGTGGACACGGTCCTGGAGGTCCGCGGGGAACGGACCCCGATCGAGGCGGACGAGGACCTGGTGCACCGGATCGTGAGCAACCTGCTCCTCAACGCGGTGCAGGCCTGCCGGGGCGCGGGCCGGGTCGAGGTCACGGTGGGCCGCGCGGTGCGGGGGGAGATCCCGCGCGGGGCGACCATCGAGGACCCGGTAGCCCTGGTGGTGCGGGACAACGGTCCCGGCATCGATCCGGAGATTCAGGAGCGGCTGTTCCAGCCGTTCGTGTCGCGGCGGCCCGGTGGCAGCGGCCTGGGCCTGGCGATCGTCCAGCGTGCGGTGGAGGCCCATCGCGGCGTGGTCCTGGTCGAGTCCCACCCCGGGCAAGGCGCCCGGTTCACCGTCTATCTTCCCACCCGGCCTTACCGGGAGGAGCCCGCATGACCGCACCGCCCTCGATCCTCGTCGTCGACGACGAGTCGAGCATTCTGGACACCCTCCGGATCCTCCTGAGGAAGGAGGGATACGAAGTCACCGCCGCCCAGGGCGGCAAGGCGGGGCTCGAGCAGATCCGGTCGGGCAACCACGCCATCGTCCTCACCGACGTGCGGATGCCGCAGGTGACCGGCCTCGACATTCTCAAGGCGGCGAAGGAACAGGACCCCGAGACGCCGGTCATCCTGATGACGGCGCAGGCCTCGCTGCAGAGCGCGATCCAGGCGGTAAACGAAGGGGCGTTCTACTACATCCAGAAGCCGTTCTCGAACGACGAGCTGGTGGCGATCCTCCGGCGGGCCTGCGAGTACCGCTCGATCCGGGTCGAGAACAAGCAGCTCAAGCAGGACTTCCGCCGGAAGGCGGACCGGGCCCAGGTGACCCGTCCGATCGGGAAGTCGCGCCGGTTCGTGGACCTGCTCCGGCTGGCGGAGCAGGTGGCTCCGACCGGGTCAACGGTGCTGATCCAGGGGGAAAGCGGTACCGGCAAGGAAGTGATCGCCCGGTACATCCACAACCTGTCGAACCGGGCGGACGGGCCGTTCCTGTCGATCAACTGCGGCGCGCTCCCGGAGACGCTGCTGGAGAGCGAATTATTCGGCCACGTGAAGGGGTCGTTCACCGGGGCGGTCCGCGACAAGCAGGGCCTGTTCGCGGCGGCCCGGGGCGGGACCTTCTTCATGGACGAGGTGGGGGAGATGCCGCCCTCGCTGCAGATCAAGCTGCTGCGGGTGCTGCAGGAGCGCGAGGTGATCCCGGTCGGCGCCACCGAGGCGATCCCGGTGGACGTCCGGATCATCGCCGCCACCAACCGCGACCTTGAGGAGGAGGTGCGGCGGGGGAACTTCCGGGCCGACCTCTTCTACCGGCTCAACGTGATCGCGTTGGAGCTGCCGGCGCTTCGGGAGCGGAAGGAGGACCTCCTGCTCCTGATCGACACCTTCCTGCAGGACCTGGCCTCCGAGCGGGACGCGGCCCCGAAGGCGCTCTCGGCGGACGCGATGGACGCGGTGATGGTGTACGACTGGCCGGGAAACGTCCGCGAGCTCCAGAACGCGCTCGAGCATGCGGTGGTGCTGACCCGGAGCGAGCTGATCGAGCCGGGAGCGCTGCCGGAGCGGATCACCCGGCGACGGAAGGAGCCGCTGGTGGCCGACCGGGCCCAGCCCAACCCGGCGCTGGACGTGATCGAGCGGGCCTACATCATGTGGGTGCTCCAGGCGGAGGGGGGGAACAAGACCCGCGCCGCGGAGGTGCTCGGCATCGATCCCTCGACGCTCTACCGCAAGCTGAGCCGCTACGAGGAGACGCCCCAGGGAGGATAGCGAAAGCACAAGACCCGAGACCCGGGAGCAGGGAGGGGATGACGGGGCTGTGGACCGAGCTCACCTCCCTCGTTTTCTGTCCCGTCCCACGCTTCGTGCGTACAACAGGCGCAGTTCTTGCCTGAATCGGCTGCTTCCACTCACGAGCGCACCAGGGAGGATCCGTGATCCCGTTCCTCTATGCCCTGTTCAT
>DASWBQ010000365.1:0-3413 GCA_036390535.1 Gemmatimonadales bacterium
CAGGACCACTTGGACCTGCGCGGTTTTCATCGGGACGGCTGCACCGGTGGCCCCCGCGACCTCGGTCGGTCTCATTGCCTGCGCACCCTAGGGTTCCTGGGCGTGAGTGCGGCGTGGGGGTGAGGGGGCGACCGACGGCCGGGCCCCCCTTTGTTCGTTGAGCCGACTCATGTTGCGACAGGGCTACGGCTTTCCGGCGAGCACCCTTGCATTCCTACGCGGTGGCGGCTGTGCGCCGGCGCCACATGCCGGGCGTCAACTGCGCGTTTCTCCAAGAGTTAGCTGCCGGGGCCTGGAGGGCTTGGAACTTGCTTTGAGGTTCGGTCGGAACATGCGCCGTCACTCACCCACGCTTCGGCCCCGGTCGGGGTTCTCCCTGATCGAAATGCTGATCGCCGTCACCCTCCTCGGGTTGCTGCTGGCGATCGCGACGCCACGCGTCCGCGAGGCCGCCACCCGGCAGGACGTCCGGAGCGCCCGGGCCGCGGTCGCCAACCTGTACGCCCGGGCGCGGATTCACGCGGTCCAGCGGCGAGTGCCGGTGACGCTCCAGTTCGGCGATTCCACCGCCTGGATCACGACCCCGCTTGGCGCCGGGCTCGACACCATCGGCGCGGTGGAGCACCTGGGCCGGCAGTTCGGGGTATCGGTGGGCGCGGCCGGGAGCGTCTCGATCTCGCCGGTCGGGATGGTGAACGCCGGCACGCCGATTGTCGTGTCGCTCACCCGGAGCGGACATTCCGACAGCATCGTCATCAGCGGCTACGGGAGGCTGCAGTGACGAGCGGACGCGGCGGGTTCACCCTGATCGAGACCTTGGTCGCGATCGTGATCCTGGGCATCGGCCTGCTGGCGATGGCCGCCACCTCGGGCGCGGTCACCACGACCCTGGTCGGCAGCCGGATGGCCACCCAGGCCACCCAGCTCTCCAACATGCGCATGGAACAGCTGCGTGCGACGGCCCGCTCGACCCAGCCGCCCTGCACCGCCGCAGGGTTCGCCAGTTCGGGGGCCGCCACTGTCAGCCAGGGCGTCACGATCACCTGGGTGGTCCCGGCCACGGGAGCTTCCCGGCGGGTCCGGGTCATCGCCAGCTACCCGATCGGCCGGGGCCGGACCCGTACCGACACCCTGATCACCCTGGTTCGCTGCGCATGACCGACTCCCGCCGAGGGTTCACCCTGATCGAGCTGCTGGTGACGGTGGTGATCCTGTCGCTGGTCGCCGCCTCGGTCGGACAGGTTCTGGTGCGGAGCTTCCGGACCTCACAGGCCCAGCTGGTCCAGGCCGACATGCAATCGAACGTGCGGACCGGCGGACTAATCGTCCCGCTCGAGTTCCGGGAAATCGGCTACGACTCCAACATCGTCACCGGCACGGTGACGTCGGACATCGAGTCGATCGGAACGACCGCAATGCAGTTCCGCGCCATGCGCGGATGGGCGAGCACCTGCGGCACGCTCAGTCTGAACGAAATCCGGATCCGGAAGCCGGTCTACGGCCTCCGCCGGCCCCAACTGACCGATGGCTTCCTCTGGTACGTCGAGAACGACGGCAACACCGGCGTCGACGACCAGTGGGTGCCCCTGGTCGTGACCGCGATCGACGAGAACAGCCTGTGTGGCGCCGATTCGGCGATCGCGCTGACCATGTCGACCCCGGAGTATTCGCCGGGCGTGAACCTGGCACTCAGCCAGGTCTTCGTGGGCGGCCCGGTGCGCTGGTATGAACGGATGAACTTCGGATCGTTCTTCGACGCCGATGGCCGTTCCTATCTCGGAGCCCGCTCGGTATCGGCGGGGGAGAACGAGTATCGCGCCGTGATCGGCCCGCTCGCCGCGGCCAATGGTCTCCGGCTCCGGTACTATGCCCGGAACGGCTCGTTGCTCGACCCGGCCACCGCCAACCCGGCCTCGGTCCGGTCGGTGGAGGTGCGCCTGATCGGCGCCACGACCGAGGACATCGCACTGTCCGGCTCGGCCACCCGCCAGGCCGCGGCCATGACCACGACCACCAGGGTGTCGCTCCGGAACACCCTGAGCCATTGACAGCATCGGAGGCAGGGATGCGCATGGATACGACGGGCAGGGACAACCGCGGCATGGCGCTGGTGATGGCGCTGTTCGCGATCGTGGTCGTGGGGGCGCTGGTCGCCGGGTCGTTCTTCGTGGGCCGGGTCGAGCAGGTGACGGGGTACAACACTGTCTGGGCTTCGCAGGCCGGGGAAGCGGCGGACGCCGGGCTCACCCACGCGCTCAACACCGTCGAGGCAGAGACCTATCAAGCGTTGCCGGTCTACACGCCGGCTGCGCCCACCGAGCTGGCCCTGGCGACGGTGAGCAGCGACGGGATCGCCTTCACCGACACCGTCCGCCGACTCAACAACACCCTCTTCGAGGTCCGCGCGACCGGACGGAAGATCGGGGCGGGCGGCGTCGTCCTGGCGCAGGCCTCGGTGGCGCAGCTGGTGCGGCTGGCCAAGGCCACCATCGACGTCAACGCCGCGGTCACGGTGCAGGACCCCATCAATTTCAATGGCAACGCGTTCCTGATCGATGGCTACAATGAATACCCCGTGGGATGGGGGGGCAGCGATTGCCCGACCGGCGGCCCAGATGCCGGCAACACCGACGACAAGGTGGCGATCCGGAGCGCGACGGAGACGGGGGCGAAGTCCTCCGACATGGACAACCTGGCGGGATACCCCACCAAGACGGTCCCCGACGACCCTACGATCACGTCGGCGACCTTCCAGAACTTCCTCGACTACACCTACTGGACCCTGGCCTCGCAGCCCAACGTCAAGAAGCTGCCGCTCACGACCCCCTACAACGGCGTTGCGCCGGTGCTCGACCTGGACGGCTCCTGTAACAAGGCGGCACCGCTCAACCTCGGCGAGCCGTGGCGGTCGCTCGGCTCTATTGCCGCGTGCACCAGCTTCTTCCCTGTCGTCCACGGGACCGGAGCGAAGACAGTGTTCGCGGCCGGCAACCGGGGCCAGGGGATCCTCCTCATCGACGGCGACATGGAGCTGGTGGGCGGCTTCGAGTGGACCGGGATCGTGCTGGTCCGCGGCCAGATGAAGGTGGCTGGCACCGGCAACAAGATCACCGGCGCGATCCTCACCGAGGGGGTGGACCTGATCACCGCGGGCACCATCAACGGCAGCATCGAGGTGCAGTTCTCCCAGTGCGCCGTGGACCGGGCGGTCAATGGCGGGGCATCGCCTCAACCGCTGTCGCGCGGGTGGGCCCAGATGTTCTGACGCTCCGCAGGAGTGGGGGGTGGGCGGACGGCCCGGTGCGCGACGGCGCACCGGGCCGTCCGCTTTTCGGTTAGGCGAGGTGACGCGACCGGCCCATGATGAGGCCATGCGCACAGCGAAGAGGCGGAGGAACGGTGGGGCGGAGGGC
>DASWBQ010000366.1:0-1637 GCA_036390535.1 Gemmatimonadales bacterium
GGCGATTCCCCTGGCACCGGGCAGGGCGGCCAGCCGGCCGGCCATCGCCGCGGCCAGGGCCCACGGGATGTCACGATCGGCGGAACGGGCCCGCAGGCGGACGACGGAAATGCCGGTCGACTGCAGGCGGGCTTCGACGTCCTCGACGAGGCGGGTCTTGCCGAGGCCAGCCCCACCACGAAGGTGGATGGCACGGCCGGCGCCGGCCCGGGCCTGCTCCCAGGCGCGGAGGATGGCGGCGAAGGGCTGCTCCCGGCCGATCAGTTCGGTCCGGAGCTGCGCGGACTGGGGGGGAGCGTCGGGGGCGGCTGGGGCCTGGCGGACCCGTTCCAGGAGCCTGGCGGTCTCTCTTGATGGGGCGGCGCCCTCGTGCCGGAGCCGGGCCTCGAGCGCCTCCGCCTCAAGGAGGGCCCGCATCCGGTCACCCGCCGCCAGGAGACACTCGAGCAGCAGCCGGCCGGCGGCCTCGGAGGCCGGCGCATCGTCCACCAGGCGGCGGGCGAGATGTTCGGCGGCGCGGGCGTTGCCGCTGTCGAGATGGCTCCGGGCCACCGCCGCCGCCGCGACGCCCCACTCCCGCCGGAGCCGCTCGCGCACCAGATCGGCCCATTGCTCGAAGCCGGCGCTGCCAGGCGCGGCGAAGGCGGGGACGAAGTGCCCGGCGTAGCGCTGGATGGCGGCCCCCGGTTCACCGGCGGCGAGGGCGGCCTGGAACTCCTCGACGTCGCACTGCAGCGGGAGGTCGAGCACGACGACGTCCCCATCCGAGCGCACGGCGTCCTCGCCGAGGCGCTGACGCAGGCCGAATAGGGTCTGCCGCAGGGTATGCCGGCCCTGGTCCGGGGAGGAGCCGCCCCAGAGGAGTTCTTGCAGGAAGTCGCGGCTGGCCCGGTGGTCGGGGGCAAGGGCGAGATAAGTAAGGAGAGCGAGCGGCTTCCCCGGCGCCAGGACCCGGGTGGGGATGCCTTCCGGCCCGGGACCGTCGAGTTGGAACGTCCCCAGAGTTCGCAGGCG
Source organism: Gemmatimonadales bacterium (assembly GCA_036390535.1). Taxonomy (GTDB): domain Bacteria; phylum Gemmatimonadota; class Gemmatimonadetes; order Gemmatimonadales; family GWC2-71-9; genus SZUA-320. The sequence goes on from DASWBQ010000366.1 coordinate 1,015, forward strand.
AAAGGTGGGCCGGGACACGAATGAATAGATAGCTGCGGGACGTCAGGGGGGCGTCAAAGGGCGGGAGCGGACGGGAGAAAACGGGAAAGAGCGGGAAAGGCGGGAGCACAACCCGGTCATTGCGAGGCGCGCAGCGCCGAAGCAATGACGACGCGGATGTCCCGCTCCATCCCGCCCTCTCCCGCCTTCTCCCGCTTTCTCCCGCTACACCCCCTCTTCCGCCGGCACCGCCGCCGGCTCCTGGCGCCAGTGGGCCAGGATGTTCACCGCGACGCTCCCCAGGATGAACGCCGCTCCGGCCATCTGGAGGGGCCGGATGTGCTCGCCCAGCAGCACGGTCGCGGTGCTGAGCGCGAAGATCGGGGTGGTCAGCCCCCAGAGGGCGGTGCGATTGGCTCCGATGGTCCGGACGCTCCGGGTCCAGAGCAGGTAGCAGACGACGATCGAGAGCAGCGAGGCGTAGAGCAGCGCGCCCCAGGTCTCCCAGCGGAGGGCGCCCCACTCCACGCGGAACGCGCCGGGGAGGCCGAGCAGCAGCAGCCCGGGGGTGCCGCCGAGGGTGGTCAGCAGGGTGACCTGCAGCGGCGAGGCCGCCGAAAAGCCGACCCGCCGCACGCCCAGGG
>DASWBQ010000367.1:0-2442 GCA_036390535.1 Gemmatimonadales bacterium
AGGTTGGTCCGCAGCCGGGTCAGTTCCCGCTGCAGCCGGGCCGGCGCCAACCGCTCGACCTCCGCCGCCAGCCGCCTCAGCTCCCCGAGACGCCCGGCCAACTCGGCCGCCAGCGCCTCGCCTTCCCGGCGCCGCATGGCCACACAGTCGCTCAGGGCGGCGCCCAGCACCGGCTCGACCTCCGTCCACGAGATGCTGGACTCCGCCGGTTCCTCCACCGTCAGCACATCCAGCTGACGTGCCACCAGATCCAGGGAAACCTCCCCGCTCAGCCCGACGGCCGCCTGCAATTCGCGGAGCCGGGCCATCGCCTCACGGGCCCGCTCGACGTTGAGCCGGAGTTCTCCACCCCGCCGGTCACCATCCTCCCAACGGGCCGAGACCGCGACATGCCCGCGGTCAACCTCCCGGCGGAGCCGTTCCCGGAAATCACCCTCAAACGCGGCCAGATCGCCCGGCAGCTTGAAGGCCGGGTTGAAGAACCGGTGGTTGACCGTCCGGATCTCGATTCGCAGCCGCCGGCCGGCAACGCCTCCCTCACCGGCACCGAAGCCGGTCATGCTGTTGGGCACGTCACTCCTGCCGTTTGTAAAGCCTTGAAATATAACGCTCTAGTTCAGGAACGTCCACCGGACCCCAAAGGTCTGGGCATTGCCGGGGATCAGCAAGCCGGGGACGTACGCCTTCCTGCTGTTGGTGAGGTTCCACCGGTCCAGATAGAAGATGAAGCCCACGAACTGCATCTGGAGCTGGGCCCGCAGGAAGGTGGCCCCGTCCAGCGTCACCGGCTCCCCGGTGGGGCCCCGGCCCAGCGTACCGGTCCCCCAGCTTTCCATCGAGACGGCCAGCTTGAGGTCGAAGATCCCGCTCGGGAAGGTCCGCAGGAACTTCGAGCGGATCGCCGCCTCGACGAACCCGAGGCCCGGTGGGCTGCCCTCAGGCCCAGGCGCCTTCAGGGGCTCCCGGTACCAGCCTGACACCGTGAACCACGGTCGGATGGCCGCCCGTCCTCCGGCCACGACCCACTGGGTCGGCGCGGTCGGGCCGATGGTGTCGACCGCCGCGAACTGCCAGTAGGTCGCCGGCCGGAAGTCGGCGAGCCTGGTGTAGCCGACCCTCAGCCCGAGGCGGGACCGCTGCCAGGACAGGAACGCCTCCCGGTCCGAGACGGCCTGCGACGAGTCCGCGCCGACGGCCGGCCTGCTCACCACGTCACCCACCCGCCAGGACCCGCTCAGGTCGGCGCCGAGGGGCAGTCTGATTCCGATGCGGCCCATGACCCACCCGGCAGACCGGTCCTCATCGAAAGTCTGGTACGCCCCCTCGCCCCCAAGGGTCAGGATCGGGATTGGGGTCCAGCCCCCGGTGATCCGGGTGTCCAGGGTCGTCCAGCGTGAGCCGTAGAAAGCCGACAGCCCCAGGCTGTAGGCTTCGCCTCGTTGCGAGGCGAGGATGCCGCCCTGCCAGCGGGACGTCTCGAGGGAATCCCACGAGGCCACCGCCCGGCTGGCAATCACGTCCAGGCGACGTCCGAGCCCATCGTCCCGCTGCCGGAGATAGAAGCGCAGGGCCAGTTCGTTGCGGTCCCCCTGGACGGCGCGGGTCAGGGTGTCGGTGCCGTCCTTGACGAGCTCCGCTTCGCGGTCGGTAGAGTGGAGGAGGTATCGCACCTGGGCTCCGAACTTCGCCGAGGGCACATAGTCCGCCTGGAGCCACCCGGTGGAGTGCTCGAACTCGCGGCCCCCGCGCGGGGTCACCAGGAACTCCGCCGCTCCCGCGAGCCCGAGTCCCTTCCTGAACCGCTTCTCGAAGGATCCCTCGTACCGGGCCTGATCGAACTCGCCGCGCGCGATCCCGACCCGGGTTCGCGGCGCCAGGAGATCGTGGTTGCGGAGCATCAGGTTCACCCGCAGCGCTCCCGGCAATCGCTCGATCTCGATCCGGTCGAGCAGGCTCAAGGGCAGGAGTGACGGGTCGAACGAGACGCTGTCCCGGCCCATGGCGAGGAGGGGAATGCCGTCGAGCAGGTACTCGACCGAGGTCGAGCCGCGACCCTGATAGTTGGGCTGCTCCGCCCGGCCGATCCATCCGCCCCGCCAGATGTACACCCCGTCGATCGTCGCGAGGATGTCGCTGACCGTCTCGGCGTTCCGGTAATCGATGGAATCGCGCGGGATCACGATGCGGCCACCGACCGGGAGGAGCTGCTCCCGGCCAGTCCTTGGGAACGACCGGAGCACCACCTTGGAGTCCTCCTGCGACTTGAGGAGGATGCCGGTCGGGTCGATGGTGTCGGCCGGCGCAATCTGCCTGGTGGTGTCGGCCCGCGCCGAGTCGGGCACCTGAGCGAAGGCGGCAGGTGCGGCCGAGCCTGCGAGCAACAGCAGCGTCAGGAGACCGGCGCTTCTGCCGCCCGTCCGCCCGTCCGCCCGTCCGCCCGTC
>DASWBQ010000368.1:0-12909 GCA_036390535.1 Gemmatimonadales bacterium
GAGTCCGACAGCTGGCTGTGCCCGTTGTGTGCCAGCGACAGGTACCGCGCCCCCAGGGCGGCGAACTTCCGGACGTTGGTGACATCGGTCCCGATCGGATAGCCGTTCTCCACCCCGATCAGCGCCACCTTCCGTCCCGAAGCGTAGATCGCCCGCGCCTCCGCCGCCGTCCGCGCCAGCCCGATGCGTCCCGGCGCGATGCTGTCGGTCAGCCGATGGATCGCAGCGAACTTCTCCATCGCGGTCGCATGCGCCCGGGCATACCCTTCGGCGCTGAAGTCGGGGGACTGGCCCACGTACACGATCAGGAACGCCGCGTCGAGTCCCCCCGCCTCCATCCGGGGCAGGTCCACCTGGCCGGGGAGGGTCTGGGTGTAGTTGCGCTCCCGGGTGAAGCTGGCCGGGTTGATGTCCACGTGCGTGTCCAGTGTCATCACCCGGTCGTGGATGCCCCGGGCCTTGGCGATCAGGACGGAGTCCTGCCCCTGGAGAGTGGAGAGGGGAGAGCAGAGAGCCGAGAGCAGAAGGAGGGTGTTGCGCACGAGATCTCCGAGTGGAAAGTACTGTCTGGCCGCCCTGCCGCCCTGCCGCCCTGCCGCCCTGCCGCTCAACCGCCCAACAACGCCGGGAGGACGATACCTGCCTTGCCGACCAGATGATGGATGCGTGTCCCGCTCCGCTGTCCTTCCGCCGTGGTGTTCACCACGATGACCTCGGCGCCGTGCCGGTGGGCGTGCCAGGGGAGCGATGCCGCCGGCTCCACCAGGTTCGACGTCCCCACCGACAGGAAGACGTCGCAGTGCTCGGCGGCATGCCACCCCGCCTCGAGCGCCCCGGGGGGAAGATATTCCCCGAACCAGACTACGTCGGGCCGGAGCATCCCCCCGCACCTGGCGCAGCGCGGCGGCCGCGGACCACCCTCGTCCCACCGCTCCGCCACCGCCGCGCAGTCGGCGCACCGCACCCGCCGGATGTTGCCGTGCAGCTCGATGACGTTGCGGCTCCCGGCCTCCTGGTGGAGCCCGTCCACGTTCTGGGTCAGCAGCGTGAACTCCGGCACCCGCCGCTCCAGCTCCGCCAGGGCGTAGTGACCCGGATTCGGCCGCGCCTCCTTCACCTTCGCCCGCCGCTCCGCATACCAGTCCCAGACCAGCTGGGGGTTCCGCCGGAAGCCCTGCGGGGTCGCCAGTTCCTCGGGATCGTAGTCGGCCCAGAGACCGGTCAGGGCGTCACGGAAGGTCGGAATGCCTGACTCGGCGGAGATCCCCGCTCCGGTGAGCGCGGCTACCCGCTCGGCCCGGCGAAGCAGGTCCGCGACCCCGCCCGTCACGCTTCCTCCGCCCCTCCGCCTCTCCGCCTCTCCGGCCCATACGTCGCCCGCGCGGTGCCATCTTGGCCGATCTCCCAGAAGCCCAGGTCTCGCCCCAGCCGGAGTTTGCCAAGCATCACGATCTGGCCGACGTGCCCGGAGAAATGTTCCACCACGTGATAGATCGCGCTCATCACCGTGGTGTCGATCCCCTGGATCGTCCGCCGCTCGTCGAGCTGCGCCCGGGTCACCCGGGCCAGGGCGGCATCGACGTCGGCGATCGTGCCCTCGAGGAGCGCGGTCAGCTCGTCGCGGGAAAGGCCCTCGCGCCGGGCAAACTCCGCCGGCCGGTCCCGGACGTCGGCCGCGCCGCCCACGCCCGCTACGATCCACTGCCGGGCGTTGCCTGAGAGGTGAAGCACCAGGTTGCCGATGCTGTTCGAGGCTTCGTTGCCGCGCCACCAGATGTCGGCGTCGCCCAGCTGACGGAGCACCGCGAGGATTCGCGGCAGGTAGTCCTCAGCCAGGTAGTGTCGCGACAGCCGCAGGAACTCCTCGCCGTGACTCATCCTGGGGCTCCCGGCTGGGCGATCATGCCGGACCGGAAGTCACGATCGAAGATCACGACCGCGGCCGCAATCAGGGAATAGACCGCCACCATGTTGGGGAACTCCGCGCCGAAGAGCCCGGGAACGTCGTTGACCGCCAGATGGAAGAGGATGGCCGGCAGGAGGCTGCCGCCGGTCCGGAACATCAACCATGCCATCAGCACCGACAGGACCACCGTGCCGGCGACGAAGATGCCTAGGTCCATCTCGGCCTGCGGCAGGCCCGGGATCAGGAAGGCGGGATAGTGCCAGATCCCCCAGGTCGCCCCGAGCAGGATCGCGGCACGGATCATCCCCCATCGTTCCACCATGCGCGGAAAGGCGAACCCCCGCCAGCCGAACTCCTCGCCGATCGGTCCGGGGTCGAGCAGCAGGGCCACCGGCAGCACCATCGGGAGCTGGCCGAAGCCGGCGAGGACCGGCGTCGCGGAGCCCGCCAGGCCCGCCGTCACCGCCGCGAGCACCGGGACGCCAAGCAGCAGGACCAGCCACCAGCCGGCGCCGAAGCGCCAGTGGGTCAGCCGGGCGAAGAGGAGGCGCAGGCCTTCGCGCCCGCCGGTCAGCCACGCGAGCGCGATGCCCGTGACGGACGGGGCGTAGACCGCCAGGTAGAAGAGCGGGTTGCTGAACCGGATCGGGCCGATCGTCCGGGTCACCCAGTCAGGGAAGAAGAGCATCAGGCTCGCCACGCCCCAGGTCCAGGCGAAGACGATGACGAAGTAGCTCGCCAGCGGGTACTTCCGGATCATGGCGCCTCCTCGAGGATGATGCGCTCGATGACCGCGCCCTCGAGCAGGGCGTCCACCACCTCCAGGCCGGCGATCACCTCGCCCCAGACCGTATAGTCGTGATCGAGGCGGATGTTGTCCACCAGGTTGAGGTAGACCTGCCCGTCACCGGTGTCGCGACCCCGGGTCGAAAGCCCCACCGTGCCGCGCAGGTTGGACCGGAGGCCCAGCTCGTCCCGCGTGAAGGGCCCGTCCCCGACGTACTCGTTGGCGCCGGGGCTCCCGCCCTGGACCACGAAGTTGGGCACCACCCGGTGGAAGGTCAGTCCGTTGAACCAGCCGCGCCGCGCCATCCGGACGAAGCGCGCCACGTTGGTCGGGGCATCGAAGGGGAAGAGGCGCACCGTGAAGCGGGCCCCGCCGGCCATGACGAAGGTGGCGCGGGTACGTCCGTACCGATCGAGCTCCGTCCACGACGGAAAGTGGAGAGTGGAGAGCCGAGAGCCGAGGGCCGTGTCTGCCTGAACGCCCAGCGTGGCCAGCGTCTTCGCGAGCGCCTTCCGGGCATCCACCGACGTCTCATCCCCCTCCTTCACGATCCGCGTCAGCGCCTTCTGCAGGGCCGGGACCGCCTTGGTGGGGTCGGGCGTCGAGTCCAGCGCCTCCGCCGCCGTCATCACCAACTGGTAGTCGCGGCTGTCGAGAGCGGCGAGGTAGAGCGAGTCGGCGCCGTGTCCGATGGCACGCCGGAGGCCGTTGACCGCCGCGGTGCGAACGTTGGCGTGCCGGTCGCGAGCTAGCCGGACCAGGAGCGCCGTGTCCGAAGCAATGCCTGCCGCCTCGGCCAGATAGGACCGGAAGAACGGAGAGGGCAGAGAGGAGAGAGAGTGAGAGAGAAGGAGACCGCGCGCCTGGGCCGGGGCCACTTTCGCCAGTGCCACTACCGCGTGGGCGGGGCGATGCCAGTCCTGTTCCGTCGCCGGCTCGCGGGCGATCGACGCCAGGGTGTTCGCCACGTCCGGGCCGCAATTGCCGAGGAGGTCGATGGCCATCAGTTGGACCTGGGCGTCCGGGTCGTCCAGCGCCCGGGCCACCGGGAGACAGCCGTCCCGCACCAGGAGCCGGCGTCCGTACGACCGGAGCGCCTCGAGCCGCACCTGCGGCGCGGAGTCTGCGAGCGCGCGCGCCAGGATCCGCTCGCGGCCTGGCAGTTCGGCCTGCGCTCCCGCCGCCGCGACCGCCAGACGCCGGACGCCCCACTCGGAGTCCCTGAGTGCATCGAGCAGCGCGCCACTGTCGGTTCGCCCGCTGGCCACGAAGGCCGCCATCGCCAGCCGGCGCACCAGCGGCGGCTGGGTCGGCGCGGTCAACTCGACCAGTCGCTCCAGCGCGACCACGCCGGGAGGCATCCGCGACGCGCTCCGGCGGTAGAGCGAAGCCAGGCCGTGGGTGACGCCCTCGAGAGTCGCCGATGGTGCGTCCGCGCCCGGCCCGCGCGATCCCTGGACAAGCAGCCGCTCGGTGCGGTCTCGGACGGCGAGTGCGTCGGCTTGTAGGGGCGGCCTATCAGGCCGCCCGTCCTCGATGGGCAGCCGCCCAAGCGTCCGGTACAGCACGCCCCGCACCATGTGGTCCGCCTCGAGGCCCAGCCGATCCTCCAGCAGGCGCCGCACCTCAGCCACGCCACCGTGCGAGGCGGCCTGGCCGAGCGCATTGGCCGCCTCGGCCCGCACCGACGCGGCATCGGCGCGCAGGATGGGAGCGATGTCGGTGATCAGGTCGGATCGCTCCTGGCGGCCCAGCGCCCGCGCGGCCAGCCGTTGCGCGACCGTGTCGGTGGACACCAGACCAGCCAGGATGGGCGCCAGCCCCTCGCGAGTCCTCGGGCGCAGGTCCTCGGCAGCCATGATCGCCTGGCGAAGGGCGGGAACGTCCTGGGCAGGCAGTGCAGCCGGGATAGCCAGTAACAGCAGCGCGCATGACCGAGGGAAGCTCATGCGCGCATTATGTCCTGCGGCGCGAGCCCGCGCCAGCGTCACTGGCTAGCGATCATCGTCGTCGTCATGCCCGGCGGGGTTGCCGCCCGGCTCGCCGGCCTGGCCCGTTTCAACCTGCGCGGTCGATGCCGGCGCATACGCCTGGGCGGCGCCGTACTTGTAGACCAGCTCACCACCCGAGTGCCCGACGAAGTATCCCGCAGGCAGCATCGCCAGTGCCGCGACCGTTGCGGCGACTCGGCCCACCTGCCCGGCGCGGCCCCTGGCGAGCCCAGCCGCAGCGACCACCAGGGTTCCGGCCGCCATGTACAGAAACAAGGTGGCCCGGTCCTGATGAGTATCGAGTGGGGCCTCGCTCACCACGGTTTCGACCCGCTCCTCCTGGGCCTCACCGGTTTCGACCGCCAGCCAGGCCGATCCGGCGAGCAGGGCCGCCGTCGCGGCCACTCCGGTCCAGAGGGTCCGGATCGGGGTGCCTCGACGGGCCAGGATGAGGGCGCCGATCGCCATGAGGGGGAGCAGCGCGGCGAGGACGATGGGGAAGTGGACGATGGCGGGATGGATCGGGTCCGGCAGCATGCTATTCTCCTTGGGCAAGAGGTTCGGCTACACGATCGCCTCCCATGCCCGGGGCCACCATCGGGCATCCGACCCGAAGGCATCCGTCATTTGACGGATCGTCCCTCCCTCCGGCAACTGACGGAACCACATATGGATATCCTCGACCAAGACGACGGTCCTGACCCGAGGCGGGTGCTGGCGGTGATCGTCGGCCTGGCAGTCGTCGGGGGGATCGCCGACCTGGTCCTGGACCGGCCGGAGAGTCTGCTCACGCCACACGTCCTCTTCGAGGTGACGCTGATTCTCATCGGCTTGGCGACCTCGGTGTACCTGGTCCGGGGGTGGATCCGGGCCAGGGCATCGCTTTCCGAGGCGCGCCGGTCCCTCGCGGAGCGTCAGGCGGAGCGGGATGCCTGGCGGGCCAACGCGGAAAAGGCGCTGCAGGGATTGGGAGAGGAGGTGGCCCGGCAGTTCGAGCAGTGGGGCCTGAGCCCGGCGGAGCGGGACACGGCCCTCATGCTGCTCAAGGGGTTCAGCCTGAAGCAGATCGCCTCGCTCTCCGGCCGGAGCGAGCGCACCGTGCGCCAGCACGCGGTGGCCGTCTATGACAAGTCCGGCCTGGCAGGGCGCGCCGAGCTTTCCGGCTTCTTCCTCGGGGACCTGCTCCTGCCGCCACCCGCTCCGCGTGCCTGAGCTTCCGGACGTCACGGTCTACGTCGAGGCGCTCCGTCGCCACGTGGTGGGGCGGAAGCTGGTCCGCATGGAGTGCCGGAGCCCCTTCGTGCTCCGCAGTGTCATGCCCTGCCCGACGGATCTGGAGGGCCGCGCCGTGGCGGGCGTGGAGCGGCTGGGCAAGCGGATCGTGATCGGGCTGGAAGGCGACCTGTTCGTCGTCATCCATCTGATGATCGCGGGGCGCCTGCGCTGGCGCGCGGCGGGAGCGGGCGGGAAGGGTCGGGAGAAGACGGGAACGCCGTCCGGGAAGATCGGCCTCGCCTCCTTTGCCTTCGACGCCGGGACCCTGTGGCTCACCGAGGCGGGAACGAAACGCCGCGCCTCGATTCACCTGGTGGCGGGACGGAACGCGCTGGCCGAGTTCGACCGTGGCGGGCTCGAGGTGCTCGAGGCCGAACTGCCGGCGTTCACCGGGCGGCTCCGCTCCGAGAACCACACGCTGAAACGGGCCCTGGCCGATCCCCGGCTCTTCAGCGGCATCGGCAACGCCTACTCCGATGAGATCCTGCACCGCGCCAGGCTCTCGCCGCTGCGGCTGACATCTCGGCTCGACGATGCCGAGGCGGAACGGCTGTATCATGCCGTCCGGGAGGTGCTCAGGGAATGGACCGACCGCATCCGCCGGGAGACCGGCGACGGCTTTCCCGAGAAGGTGACCGCCTTCCGTGAGGGGATGGCCGTGCATGGCCGCTATGGCCAGCTCTGCCCCGACTGCGGTGCCCCGGTCCAGCGGATCCGCTACGCCGAGAACGAGACCAACTACTGCGCCCGGTGCCAGACCGGCGGCCGCCTGCTGGCCGACCGGGCGATGTCTCGCCTGCTCAAGGAAGACTGGCCGAGGAGCATCGACGAGCTCTAGACCGTAGGCGACAGCCGCTTCCGCCACCGCCCGCCGGCCATCTGGCCCAGGAAGAAGGCGGCGATGTAGATCGGGAGCGTGGCCAGCCTGAAGCCCATGCCGGCCAGGTAGCGCATCCCGATGGCGAGCGGGACCGGGGCATGCACGGCCACGAACCAGGCCGGCGAGAACTTCCTCACCCCCGAGCGCCAGTAGCCGAACGGCAGGTTCAGGAGGAAGATCAGCCCCGCGACCAGGACGATGGTTGTCATGCGCGCTCCGTTCCTGCGGGAGAGCTAATACTATTCGCAAGGCGCTCGAACCCGGAGACGTGGCCATGTACCTGAGAACCGTAGTGACTGTCCTGGCCGCGCTCGCCGCCCCGCTCCAGGCCCAGCAGCTGGTCAGTCGGACCGGTCCCGCCGACGTGACGCTGATCGGCGTCCACGCCGTGGACGACCGGGTGGTCTGGGCCTCCGGCCAGAAGGGCACCTGGGTGCGAACCACCGACGGCGGTGCGACCTGGACCACCGGCCGGGTGCCGGGCGCCGACACCCTGGAGTTCCGCGACGTGCACGCCGTCAGCGCCGACACCGCCTGGCTGCTGAGCATCGGGAACGGTCCCGCGTCGCGGATCTACCGCACCACCAACGGGGGACAGAGCTGGACCACCCAGTTCGTGGCCACCGACAAGCGGGTTTTTCTCGACTGCTTCGGCTTCTGGAACCCGCGCCGCGCCCTGGTCACCAGCGACACCTTCGACGAGCGCTTCCTGGTCCTCCGCACCGAGGACGGCGGTGACCGGTGGCAGCCGCTGCCAGCCGAGCGGTTTCCGCCGGCGCGCCCCGGGGAGGGGATGTACGCGGCCAGCGGCACCTGCCTGGTGACGGCGGGTGAGCGCCACGCCTGGATCACCACTACGGCCGAGGGGTTCACGCGAGTGCTCCGGACCGCCGACGGCGGCGAGAACTGGTCGGAGGCGGTGCCGCCGCTTCCATCCGCCTCCGCCACCGTGGCGATGACGGATACCCTTATCGGGGTGGTCATCGCCTCGGACATCGACGGGAAGCAGTCGTCGGGCCTGAACGTGGCCCGGACGACCGACGGCGGCGCACTCTGGACGCTGGTGGGACGCGTTCCGGTCCCGGTCTACGGCGCTGCCTTCCGTCCCGGCACGACCACCGTCATTGCGACCGGGCCGCAGGGAGCCTTCCTGTCCCCGGACGGAGGGCGTGGCTGGCGGCCGCTCTCCACCGAGAACCACTGGGCCGTGGCCTTCTCGCCCGGCGGCACGGCCTGGATGGTGGGCCGGAACGGTCGGATCACCAGGGTGGAGTTCTGACGCCCAATGCATGTCGGCCTGAGCGCAGCGAAGGCGCCAGAACCCGGCGTGGGTCCCCTCGCTCCGCTCGGGGTGACCAACCCGTAATCGACTGGCAGCCAGGAGACGCAGCATGCCTACAGTCCCGGTTACCGTCTGGCACCAGGAGATGCTCTCACCGACCGAGTTCCGCCCCAGCACCCGGCCGCCGGCGTACGCCCTCGTCCGGCTGACCGCGCCGGCGCCGGACTTCTTCCGCTTCCTGTACGCGGCGGTCGGCGGGCCCTGGCACTGGACCGACCGGCTGGCCTGGCCGGCGGAGGCGTGGGCCGGGCGACTGGCCGACCCGATGGTCGAGGTCTGGGTGGGGTACGATGGGGGAGCGCCGCTCGGTTGGTTCGAGCTCTGCCGGCAGGCGGACGGCACGGTGGAGCTGGTCTACTTCGGGCTGCTGCCGCACGCGGTCGGGCAGGGCCACGGCGGCCCGCTGCTGACGGCCGCCGTCAGCCGCGCCTGGGCCCTCGGCGCCAAGCGGGTCTACGTCAACAGTTGCTCGCTGGACCATCCCTCGGCGATGGCAAACTACGGAGCGAGGGGGTTCAGGGTGTTTCGGGAGGAAGTGAAGACAAAGGAAATCTAAGAAAGCCGAGAGCGGACAGCAGATAGCAGGTGCAAGTCGACTCTCTGCTCTCTGCTCTCTGTTACCTCCCTCCGATCGCCCGCCTGGTGAAATCGCTGACGACCAGGCTGCCGCTCATCGCCGCCCGCTCGGCCAGCAGGGTCTCCCAGTGGTCGGTGCCCTGCCAGAAGATCTGCTTCATCCGGGCCATCGCCTCGGGGTTGCTGGCGGCCAGCCGGCTGGCCAGGTCGGCGATGGCCTGGTCCAGCTCTTCGACCGTGTCGCGCACTTCCGCGAACAGGCCATGCTCGCGGGCCCACTCCGCCACCCGCCACTCCTGGGCGTTCACCGACAGCATGCTGAAGGCCGCGAGGCCGATCTTCTTCTCGATCACCGGCCCCACCACGAACGGCCCGATCCCGACCGCCAGCTCGCTCAGCTTCACGGCCGCCTCCGGCACCGCGATGGCATAGTCGGAGGCGGCGCAGACGCCGACTCCGCCGCCAACCACCTTCCCGTGGACCCGGGCGAGGATGAACTTCGGGCACCGGGTCATCGCGAGAATCAGCCGGGCGAAGCCCATGAAGAAGCGCTGGCCCTCCTCCGGGGTCCGGACCGCCTGGAGTTCCTGGAAAGAGGCCCCGGCGCAGAAGGGCCCGTCCCCTTCGCTCCGGAGCACGATCACCGTCGCGGCGGGGTTCGCGCCCAGCGCCGCGATCTCCTCCGCCAGCCGGGCCAGAATCGCCCCGGGAAGGGAGTTGCCTTTCGGGTGGTGGAAGCTGACGGAGGCGACGCCGTCGGCCACCTGGGTGGTGACCCGGCCGTCTTGGTTGGGGCTGGTCATGGGTCCCTCGGTTCAGTGGTGTGCACCGGGAAAGCTAATCCCGGGATCTCCCCGGCCGGACCGGCGTATATCAACAGGAGACGACGGGGCGCAACTCGCTGTGACGCATGGCGATCCCCTGCGCCCCGGGCTTAATTTCAGCGTCAGGTCGGATATCTCCCGAACAACCACGGAATCGTGCCGATGACCGCCACACCCGCCGCCGTCCAGGACGACCCCGCCCGCCTCGCCGAGTTCGAGGCGCGCGTCTCCCGCGGGGAGACGATCGAGCCGAAGGACTGGATGCCCGAGAAGTACCGGAAGCAGCTGGTCCGGATGATGTCCCAGCACGCCCACTCGGAAGTGGTGGGGATGCTGCCCGAGGGCAACTGGATCACCCGGGCGCCGAACCTCCGCCGCAAGATGGCCCTGATCGCCAAGGTCCAGGACGAGGCCGGTCACGGGCTCTACATCTACTGCGGCACCGAGACCCTCGGCGTCGACCGGTCCGAGCTGATCGACCAGCTGCTGGCCGGGAAGGCCAAGTACTCGAGCATTTTCAACTACCCGACCCTCACCTGGGCGGACATCGGCGTGATCGGCTGGCTGGTGGACGGCGCGGCCATCGTCAACCAGACGATGCTGGCCAAGAGCAGCTACGGGCCGTACGCCCGGGCGATGCTCCGGATCTGCAAGGAAGAGAACTTCCACAAGCGCCAGGGCTACGAGATCTGCGCCACCCTCGCCAAGGGGACGCCGGAGCAGCGGGCGATGGTGCAGGACGCCGTGAACCGCTGGTGGTGGCCGTCGCTGATGATGTTCGGGCCGAGCGACAAGGACTCCCCCAACAGCGCCGAGCTGCTCAAGTGGGGCGTCAAGCGGCGGGGCAACGACGAGCTGCGCCAGCGGTTCGTGGACCTGACGGTGCCGCAGGCGCAGGCGATCGGACTGACCCTGCCGGACCCGGACCTGAGGTACAACGAGGCGAGCGGAAGCTGGGATTTCGGCCCGATCGACTGGGACGAGTTCCACCAGGTGCTGGCCGGCAACGGCCCCTGCAACCGCCAGCGCCTGGAAGCGCGGCGCCGGGCCCACGCCGAGGGCGCCTGGGTGCGCGAGGCGGCGGCGGCGTATGCGGACAAGCGCCGCAGGTCGGCAGCGGCCTGACCGCCCGTCCGCCCGTCCAAGGAGGCTCCATGACCGAACCGATCACCGACCCCGGGCAGTTCCCATTGTGGGAGGTCTTTACCCAGCCGAAGCCCGGCGCGCCCCACGAGCACGCCGGCAGCGTGCACGCCCCCGATGCGGAGCTGGCGCTGCAGAACGCCCGGGACGTCTACACCCGGCGCGGCGAGGCGGTGAGCATCTGGGTGGTGCCCTCCGCCGCGATCACCGCGTCGTCCCCGTCGGACGCGGGGCCGTTCTTCGAGCCTGGCAACGACACCCCCTACCGCCACCCGCAGTTCTACAAGGTGCCGAGGGGAGTGAGGGTGTTCTAGGGGGAGCAGAGCGTAGAGAGGGGAGAGTAGAAATCCCGTTGCTTTCCACTCTCCGCTCTCCACTCTCCACTCTCCGGAGCAGCTCATGTCCCACGCCTCTCTCTTCGAATATCTCCTCCGCCTCGGCGACGACCGGCTCATCCTCGGGCACCGGCTCTCCGAGTGGTGCGGCCACGGCCCCATCCTCGAGGAGGACATCGCCCTCGCCAACACCGCGCTCGACTTCATCGGCCAGGCGAACCTCCTGCTCGGGCTTGCCGGGACGGTCGAAGGGCAGGGCCGCGACGCCGACGCCCTGGCCTACCTGCGCGACGCCACCGCCTTCCGGAACCATCCGCTGGTCGAGCTGCCGAACGGCGACTACGCCTTCACCATGATGCGGTCGTTCCTCTTCGACGCCTACGACGTCCAGCTGACCGGGGCGCTCCAGCGGAGCAGCCACGGCGACCTCGCCGGGATCGCGGCAAAGGGGTTCAAGGAGGCGTCCTACCACGTCCGCCACAGCGGCGAGTGGGTGCTCCGCTTCGGTGACGGCACGGCCGAGAGTCACCGGCGGGCCCAGGAGGCGCTGGACGAGCTCTGGCGCTGGACCGGCACCCTGTTCATGCCGGACGACTTCGATCGGGAACTGGCCGCCGCCGGCGTCGCGCCCGACCTGGCCTCCCTCCAGGCAGGGTGGCAGGCGATGGTCGCCGACGTCCTCGCCCGGGCCACGCTCGAGGTGCCCAGGGTCGTCCCCCTCACCGGGCGAGGCTACCGGCGCGGTGAGCACACGGAACACCTTGGCCACTTGCTGGCCGAGATGCAGGTGCTGCAGCGGCAGCATCCGGGAGCGCGGTGGTAGGCGTGGAAACGGGCGGAGGGGCGGAGGCGCGGAGGGGCGGAGAACCGCTCGACATTCTCCGGACCGTCATGGACCCGGAAGTGCCGGTGCTCTCGATCGTCGATCTCGGCATCGTCCGCGGGGCAGAGGTGAATGGCGACACGGTGCGGGTGGACATCACCCCCACCTACTCCGGCTGCCCCGCGATGCGGGTGATCGAGGAAGACGTCATCGCCGCCCTCAAGGCCGCGGGATACCGCGAGGTGGCCGTCCATACCGTCTTCCAGCCCGCCTGGACCACCGACTGGATGACCGAGGAAGGCCGGACCCGGCTCCGCGAGTACGGCATTGCGCCGCCGGGCCGGACCGACACCGCGACCCTGATCCAGATCGGCCGGGGGACGCGCCGGGTGGCGTGCCCCTTCTGCGGCTCGCAGGACACCGAGGTGAAGAGCGAGTTCGGTTCCACCGCCTGCAAGTCGCTCCACGTCTGCCACGCATGCCGCCAGCCGTTCGAGCACTTCAAGGCGATCTAGCATTGGCCCGACCGCTCATCATCGCCCACCGCGGGGCGAGCGGCTACCGTCCCGAGCACACCCTTGAAGCCTACGCCCTCGCCATCGCCCAGGGCGCTGACTTCATCGAGCCCGACCTCGTCATCACGCGGGACGGCGTGCTGGTCGCCCGCCACGAGAACGAGATCGGCGGCACCACCGACGTCGCGGCCAAGTTCCCCGAACGGAAGGCCGTCAAGACGATCGACGGCCAGCGGGTCGACGGGTGGTTCACTGAGGACTTCACCCTGGCGGAGCTCCGCACCCTTCGGGCCCGCGAGCGGCTGTCCTTCCGCTCCACCGCCTTCGACGGCCAGTTCCTGGTGCCGACCTTCGACGAGGTGATCGCGCTGGCCCAGCGCGGCTCGCGCGAGGCCGGGCGCCCCGTCGGCGTCTATCCCGAGACCAAGCACCCTTCCTATTTCCGGGGCATCGGGCTGCCGCTTGAACCGCCGCTGCTGGAATCGCTGGGTCGCCACGGATGGGACCACGCC